>CAYNDC010000001.1:0-14643 GCA_964396085.1 uncultured Clostridium sp.
CGCAGTCCATCCGCCAGGTGGGGCTTTTGCAGCCCCTTCTCGTGCGGCGCGTGGGGGAGCAGTATGAGCTTGTGGCGGGGGAGAGGCGGCTTCGGGCGGTGACGAGCCTTGGCATGGAGAGCGTGAGCTGCATCATTCAGCAGGAGATTGTGGACGAAGCCTCGGCCGTGATGGCGCTCATCGAAAACCTCCAGCGCGAGGATTTGCACTACCTCGAGGAGGCGCAGTGCTTTTCCGCGCTGTTGGAAACCTATCACCTCACGCAGGAGCAGCTCGCTGAGCGGCTTGGCAAGAGCCAGTCCTCCATCGCCAACAAGCTGCGCTTGTTAAAGCTTTCGGAAAACGTCAAGAGCGCCATGACCGAGGCGCGCCTGTCCGAGCGGCACGCGCGCGCCCTCTTGCGCCTCACAGGCGAGGAGGAGCGCCTCGAGATGGTTAAAAAAATCGGCGAGCGCGGCCTTTCCGTGAAGGAAACGGAGAAGCTCGTCGAAAAGACGCTCAACCGCCTCTACGATGAAAAGGCGGACGGTGCGCGTCCGCGCCCCGTGATCGTGCGCTTCGTGCGGGATTACCGCATTTTCATGAACACCATCAACGACGCCGTGGCGGCGCTGCGCGAATCCGGCATGGTCGTCGAGGTCGAGCAGAACGACAGGCCCGATGGCGTGGACATCGGCATCCGCGTGACGCGCAAGGATTCATAAGAAAAATCCCGCGCCGACCGGGCGCGTATCCCTGTGCGCGGGCTTGCCTTGGGCATGGACGCGAAGCGTTTCAAACAAAAGCACATACAAACCGGCGGCCTGCGCGCAAGCGCAGGCCGTTTAATCGTGCGAACGATGGAGCGTGGCTGATGGGAAAGGGTGAAGCGGCCTCAGCGCTCGACCGACAGCGCCTTTTTCCGCTCGGCCGCGCGCCGTTCGCGGCGCACGTTTTCGCGGTGGTGCACGAGGAGCACAGCGATGAGCAGCCCGAATAAGAGCGCCGCTGCGGCACAGATGCCGTAAAACAAAATGGGTGACACGGAGAAGGTCTCCGGCGCGGGTTCTTCGATCTGGGGGGCCTGCGGCGTGGGCGTAGGGGTGGCGGGCGCGCTCACGGCGGGCCGCGCGGGCAGCACCGCATAGCGCTGCAGGGACTCGTCCGCCGGGTCGTAAAAATAAAAGCCGATCTCCCCCGCGGGGTTGCGCGCATAAAGCAGGTACACCTCGCCCTGCGCGTCGGAGCGGCTCCACGCCTGCACGGCGACATCCCCAATCATCAGCGTCGTTGGCGCAAACCCTTCGGGAACGGATACCGTATCCTCCGGCGCGAGCAAAATGTAGTTCTTGCTCACGCTTGAAACGCTCCGGTACGGGTAGAGCAGATCGCGGGCTTCGTCGTAGATGTAATAGCCGGCGTTTTCGCCCGCGGCATCCGAAAGATAAACCAGCGTCGGCGCGTCGGCATTGGTCACAAGCGCGCCCTTGACGGTTTCCCCGCGGTAGAGCACATCCGCCTCGGCGTAGCGCGAGGGAATGGTTACGTTTTCGATGCTGCGCCATACATACAGCGCGCCGGTCGCGCCCTGGACGTTTTGGGCCGGGATGGAGAGCGCGGGGTCGCTGTAATCGATGGGCGGGGGCGTGGGGGTCGCGGGCGCGGCTGCGATGGAGATGGTGAGGGAGGCGCTACCCGTGTCGAGCGCTTTTCCCGCATAGTTCGTGAGGGACTCAAGCGCGAAGGCCACCGTCGCCTCACCTGCGGCGAGCGCGGTGAAGGAAATGCGCGCCGAAAGGGAGGAGGCGCCATCCTTTTGCGCGGAGTAGAGCGCAAAGATGCCGTCCGAGGCGCCTTCGCCCTCGCTAAAGGAGAGCAGCGCCGGGTCGTAGGTGAAGCTGCCCTGCGCCACGGCGAGGTTTTTGCCCGTAACGGTGAAGGTCACGCTCACCGAGTCGCCTGCCTGCACGGCGGTTTTGTCCGCCTGGACGTCGACTTCGGCCAGCGCAGCAAAGGCGGGCAGCAAAAGGCACAGCGCGAGCAGCAGCGCCGGGGCGCGTTTGAGAATGCGTTTCATGGTTCTCATCCCTTCTGTTTGATCACGGCATCGCCCTGCAGGGTGCGCAAGAGCGTTAAAAGGTCTTGTTCATCCACCGCGCCGTCATGGTTGACATCCGCCGCAAGCAGCCGTGCGCCCGAGAGCGGCTGCACGCGCGAAAGGTGCATGCCCAGCGCCACGGCATCCCCCTGCGTGATGCCGGCCTCGCCATCCACATCGCCGTACAGGATGAGCGGCAGGTCGAAAAAGCTTTGCCCTTGGTCATAGGCAACGCGCACGAAGCTGCCGGTTACAACCTCGCCCTCGAGCGTCTGTTCGCCTTTGGCGGTGACGAATGAGAGCGCGTCCTCGCAGGCGAGCTTGCCAAGGAGTGCCTGCGCCTTCGTGCCCGGCGCAATGCCAGAAATGCCCCATTCCGCCACATGGTAGGAAGAGCTTGTGATGCGCGGCGCGCTCTGCCAGGTGCCGATGGTGGAAAGCGTCGTTCCCGCATAGTAGAAGCCGAGGATGTCCCCGGCGCTTTGCCCCAGGCGCGCGCGCTGCTGTGCGCCGCGCTGGCTAAGGCCCACCCCGTGGCCCCAGCGGCGCATGGTGAGGTTCCAGCCCCAAAGCGCTTGCCCGTCAAGCGTTTGCGCGGCGCGCTCCGCCCCCCGCAGGCGCAGCGTATACGTGCGCGCACCAAAGGCGCCCAGCGTGTTTTCCGCCTGGCCATAGAGAAAATCCTTGAGCGTGAGCGTCACGGTGAGCTGGCCCTCGCGGCCGTCGGCCTTTTGCACGTTGAGCGTCACATCCGCGAGGGTGAAGCTGCGGCTGGGCGCATCATATTCGGCGGCGTAGGGACGCACGCAAACGGTTGATAGGAGCTTCACTTGCTCCCCTGCCAGCTCATACGCGCCGCGCAGCAGCGCCGCGTAAACATCGCGGTCCATCAAGGCGACGGCGGCGTCGCTGAATTGCGCGGGAATGAACGCGAGGTACTCGAGGCTTGAGGGATTCATCAGGTCGTAGGGGTCATCCCGGTTGATGTAATAGGGATAATCCTCACCCCATGCGTTTGCGGCGCGCTCGGTCTGCCCGCCGTTGGAGGAGGAGTAGAACGCCTCGATGATCTCCCCCTCAAAGGTGAGCACCTGCCCGGCCGTGGCGTCCACAGCAGCGATGGCGCGTGCGTTCTTGCTCGCGAAGCCGGCGTAGACCTGATCGTTGGAGGTGTCGCCCAGGTCGTAGGAGCGCCCGGCGTAGCGCGAGCACTTGGCCATAGCATAGCTGCGCGCGCACACGGATTGCGCCTTGAGCGCCTCGAGCGGGAAGGAGTTGCTCATCTCGTTGGGGACAACGCCGTAGAGATATTGCTCCACGGGCAGCGTGTTAATCGCGCGAAGCACGCCGGAGCGCACGTCAAAGGTGAGATTGCCAAGATAGGTGCAGTTGCCGTGCTCGCTGTTTTTTAGGCGGATATACGCGGATTTTTCGTTTGTGCCGGCATTCCCGTTGACGAACGTGAAGGAGGGCGCACTGAGGGTTGTCCCCCCGATGGTGAGCGACACGCGGCCGCCCACGGCGTAAACCGTGAGCTCCTCCCCGGTCAGCTCCAACTCCGGCGCCTCCTGCAAGCTGAACGCCCCCACCGGCGTGAAGGCGAGTGCGGTCGTTTTGCCGATGGAGAGCAGCACCCTCACCTCGCTGCAAAAGGTGGCCGCAAGCGCGCGCCCGGGCAGGGCAAAGCCCGCACTGAGCGCAAGCAGCAGCGCCGCGAGCGCCGCGGCGATCCGTTTGTATTTCATCGTGACCCTCCGGGCCGCTCCGCCTTGACGGAATACGGCGGGAATGATAATAAGAAGGAAAATGTCGGTAACATAAGAATACCGCCGCGCGAAGCGCCCGTCAACGCGGCGGCGGAATCGTTCAAAGCATGTTTTCAATTATCGCTCGAATCGGCTGCGCTTTGGAGTTCTACGCCGCGCCATCCTTCCTGGGGATGCCGAAGTACAGCTCGATGCCCTGTGCAATGCCCGACACGAGCGATTGCATGTGTTCTTCCTCCTGCAGCAGCTCCTCCTCCTGGGCATTGGAGAGGAAGCCGCACTCGACGAGCACCGCAGGCACGTCGCTCTCGCGGATTATAAAATAGTCCGCGGGGTTCGCCAAACGCACGCGGCGCGAGAGGGCTTCGCAAATGCCCTGAATGACGCATGTCGCCAGGCGCTTGCCCTCCTCGGACTCCTTCATATAAAACGCCATCGGGCCGGAGGCGGAGCGGTCGCGGAATTTGTTCATGTGGATGCTCACCACGATATCCGCATCCGAGCCGTTCATGATCTGCTTTCGTGCGGCCATGTCGGCCTTCTTGCCGGAGGCGAGCGCGCGCTCGTCCTTGCGGGTAAGCACGACCGTCATCCCCCGGTTTTCAAGCTCCTGCTTGAGCGCGCAGGCATAACGCAGATTCAGCTCCGCTTCGACAACATGCGTCTTGTTGCCCACGGCTCCGCCATCCACGCCGCCATGTCCCGCGTCGATGACGACCGTGAGCGCGGGCGGGTCCTCGCCGGGCGTTGCCGCGGTGGGGACGGACTCGGGATCCGCACTCAACCAGGCCGTGGCGAGCATCACAAGGCCCATCGCGGCGGCAAGCGCGGGCAGGAGACCGAGCAACCATTGAACCGGTTTGTCGCGCAAAGGGCGGGCCATAACATCACCTCATAAAGAGGATATTGCCTAAAGCCCGGGCTTATGTGTATGAAAATGTTTGGGAATAAGTTCTTTTGGATGTTTATTTGCGCATGGGTAAACGCATTTCCCACGCATATGAGGGACCCTTTTCGGGGACTTTTCCACGCTACCCACATGGTTACCCACATTTTCGCGGGCTTGTACGCAGGGATTTCTCCGCTTTTTCCACATTATCCACCGCAGAATCCATGCTGCATATGCCCCGTGAATCTATGCGCGAATCGGTTGGCTTTATGCAAAATCCTTTGGATGGATATCGCCAGAAATCGACAGATACCGAGCAAAACGCAGGGGGCGAGGCCCCTGCATGCACGCCTTAGGCCAGCTCACGCGACGGGAACGCGTTGAGGGAAAGCGCGTCCGGCGTGCGGGAGAGCAGCGCGTAATGCCCGGCACAGGCGATCATGGCGGCGTTGTCGGTGCAAAAGCGCATTTCGGGCACGCAAAAACGCAATCCTGCGGCCTCGGCGCGCGCGCGCATGGTTTGGCGCAGCATCTGGTTGGCGGAAACGCCGCCCGCGAGTGCCAGGGTGGAAACTCCCGCGGCTTTGGCGGCGCGCACGGAACGCTCCGCAAGGGCTGTGACGACGGAGTGCTGGAAGGAGGCTGCGAGGTCTGCGCGGCAAAGCTCCTCCCCGCGCTGTTGGGCGGTGTTGAGCAGGTTGACGGCCGCGGTTTTGATGCCGGAAAAGCTAAAGTCGAACGTATCCGCATCCGAGAGGCCGGCGCGCAGGCGAAAGGCCGAGGGATCGCCCGTTTGGGCGAGCGCTTCGAGCGCCGGCCCGCCGGGATAGGGCAGGCCCAACACGCGCGCAACCTTGTCAAACGCCTCACCCGCAGCGTCGTCGCGCGTTTTCCCTAACAGGGAGAAGCGGCAGTAATCCTCGACCAATACGATATGGCTGTGCCCGCCCGAGGCGACGAGGCACGCGAACGGCGGCGTGAGGTCCGGGTAGGTAAGGTAGTTGGCCGCGATGTGCCCGGCGATGTGATCGACGCCGATGAGGGGCTTTTTCGCCGCATACGCGAGGCCTTTGGCATAGCTCACGCCAACGAGCAGCGCGCCCACGAGGCCGGGGCCGTTGGTGACCGCGACGGCGTCGATCCCTGCAAGGGAAACGCCCGCCTGTTCAAGCGCGTCCGCGACGACCGCGCCAACCTTTTCTACATGGCTTCGCGAGGCGAGTTCCGGCACCACGCCGCCGTAGCGCCGGTGCAGCGGAATCTGCGTAAACACGCTCATCGAGAGCACCTCGCGCGCGCCGCGCAACACCGCCGCCGCCGTTTCATCGCAGGAGGTTTCCACGGCGAGGGTCAGCGGAGCGGGATTCTCGCGGTAGGCCTGCGCGAGGCGCAGCGCGGTTTGTTCGTAGTTCATCACGCGCTCTCCTTTTTCCGGCGCGCGCCAAACAGGGAAAGGACGAGCAGCGCCGCGAAGGCTATCAAGAACAGCAGCGCGAAGCGCGCGATGATGCCGGAGAAGAGCTCCTGCGGGCAAATGCGGATCATGCGGTCCGTCGCGTAGGAGAGCAGCCAAAGGTCATTGGTGAAAAAAAGGTGGTGGAATGCCGTCCAAAACGCGCCGAAGTCGGCGAGGGCAAAGGCGGCGAGCCCCGCCGCGAGCGCGCCGAACGCGGCCGAAGCCCACAAGTATGCGCGGGAGAGCAGGCCAAGGCGTTTCCCTTTTTCGCACAGGGAAAGGGAAGCTGCGATTAGCACCGCCGCCGCGGGAACGCTGAAGTCGCGCACGGTGCCAAAGGCCTGGTAGAGCGCGCGCACATCGAGCATGTGCAGCGCTTCGCGCTCGTTATACATCTCGACCGGCAGGCCGTTTTCCGCCACGGTGAGCTGGATGGTATCCACGCGCCCCTCCATATAATCCACAAGGCGCATGATCGCGCGCGTGCAATCCTCGGTGGAAATGCCAATGGTGGCACTAAGGCCCATGCGCTCATATTGCCGGTAAAACCAGCCCTCGTCGCCCATGCAAAGCTCGAGCGAGGTGTACAGAAGCGCCACAATCAACAGCAGCGCGGCGAGGAATGCGAGAAAAAAGGATAAACGGGATGAACGCTTCATCGGCATTATGCCTCCAGGTCCTTGGCGATGGCGCGGGCCGTAGGGGTCGCCGCGAGGCCGCCGCGTGCGGTTTCACGAAGATCCGGGCTCATCGAGCGGCCCACGTTGCGCATGGCGCACACCACCTCGTCAAAGGGGATAATGCTTTTTACTTTGGCGAGCGCGAGATCCGCGCTGACGAGGGCGTTGGCGGCACCGATGGCGTTGCGCTTAATGCAGGGGCACTCCACGAGGCCGGCCACAGGGTCGCACACGAGGCCCATGATGTTCTTGAGGGCGATGGCGGCGGCGTGCAGGCACATTTCCGGCGTGCCGCCGGAGAGCTCCACCAAGGCCGAGGCGGCCATGGCCGCTGCCGTGCCGGTTTCTGCCTGGCAGCCACCCTCCGCGCCGGACATGCTGGCGTTGCGCGCGATGAGCATGCCAACGGCGCCGGCGTTGAACAGGCCGCTCAAAAGCGCATCGTCATTCCATCCCTTCAGCTTAGCGCTGGTGATGAGCGTGCCGGGCAAAATGCCGCTTGCGCCGGCGGTGGGCGCGGCGACGATGCGCCCCATCGAGGCGTTCACTTCCAATACCGCCATCGAGGCGGCTACGGCCGTGAGCGCATCCTGCCCCGCAAGGCTGTCGCCCGATTGTGCGCGCGAGAGAAGGCGCGCCGCGTCCCCGCCCGTCAGGCCGGATACGCTGCGAAGCTCGCCCGTGAGGCCCTCCTCAACAGAGACGCGCATGGTCGCGAGGTTCGCTTGCATGTTGAGCAGGATTTCCTCCCGGCTCTGCTCGCTCTCGCCCATTTCGCGGCGCAGCATGATTTCGCTGATGGCACAGCCGTGGTGCCGGCAAAGGGCGATGAGCTCCGTGCCCAGGGTAAAGCCGTATTCCGTCATACCGTAAATACCTCCGTCACCGGTTCGCACCAGTCTTGAATCAGTTGCTGCACGCGCTCGTTGACGGGCGTGTCGGTTTCAATCACCATGCACGCGTCCCCGCGCCTTCCCTGGCGAAACACGCGCATGAAGGCGACGTTGATCTGTTCCTTGGCGAGGATGAGCGTCACGCTGTTGATGACGCCGGGCTGGTCCGTGTGGCGCACGATGAGCGTGGGATAATCGCCCGTGAACTGCACCGCAAGCCCGTTGACGTTGGTCACAAGGATGTTGCCGCCGCCCACGGATTCGCCCACGACCAGCGTTTCCTTGCCATTTTTGCCCCACAGCTCTATGCGCGCGGTGTTGGGGTGCTCGGCCGCCTCGTCCGAGAGGATGACCTCGATATCCACCTGCGCCTCCTTGGCGAGCAGCATCGAATAGCGAAGGCGCGGGTCATCCGGCTCGAGGCCGAGGATGCCGGCGACGATGGCCTTGTCCGTGCCGTGGCCGGGGCCGGTCGTCGCAAAGGAGCCGTAGAGCGTGATTTTCGCCTTTTCCACATCGCCGCCCGCGATCTTGTTGGCCATTTTACCAAGCCGCGCCGCGCCCGCTGTGTGCGAGCTGGACGGGCCCACCATGCGCGGGCCGATGATATCGAAGACTCCGTAATTCTGCATCATAATTGATCATCCTCCAGCGAGAGGGTCGTTGCGTCGAGCCTCTCCAAATAGCTTCCCTTGGGAAAAAACAGTTCCAGGCGCACCGCGCGAAGCTGGAGAGCGCGCGCGTGTTGGCGCCTGTCCTTCTCTCGATCGCCGTAGCGCTCGTCCCCCACTAGGGGGAAGCCCTCGTGCGCGAGGTGTGCGCGGATCTGGTGCGTGCGTCCGGTCACAAGCTCCACCTCGAGCAAGGAGGTTTCCGGCTCCTCGCTGAGCACGCGGTAGCGCGTGATGATCTCCTTCGCGCCGGGGCATGGCCGGTTGTGGATAAAAACGCGCGCGGCGGCTTCATCCTTTTCGAGGAAGGCGCGAAGTTCCGCTTCCTTTTTTGCGGGGTGGCCGTGCACCTGCGCGCGGTAGAATTTGCCAAACGTCCGCTCGCGCAGCGCATCGTCGAGCGCCTGCTTGGCCAACTCGTTTCGGGCGAACAGCACGAGGCCCGTCGTCGCCACATCCAGCCGATGCACGGGATATACCGGCGTGCCCAGCGCGCGGGAAAGGCGCGTTTCGAGCGCATCTCCGCCATCCTCCTGGGCGACGCCAAGGCCCGCTTGCTTGTCGCACGCCAAAATATCCGCATCCGCATAAACGACCCGAACGCCTTCCCCCAAGGCGCGCAGCTCGGTCTCAAAGGGCCGCCATGCCGCGCCATGCGGCAGGCACACGAAGCGCATCGGCTCCTTTTTTGTGGGGTGCTCGAAGGATAGCGCATATGCCCAAAGCGCGATCTGCTCCCCCGGCACGGCCTTGGCGTTGTAGCGCTGGTCCCCCCAAATGGGCAGGCCTGCGTCGGCGAGCTGGCAGCGAATCTGGTGGTGGCGGCCGGTGAGCAGCCAAACATCCAGCAGGGAGACCTCGCCGCGCCGGGTGAGCCGCTCATAGGAAAGCTCCGCCGTTTTCGCGCCGGGGGCTTCGGGGCCGGTCATCGAGGCGTTGCCGTCTTCCTCGCGCGCGAGGAAGCCCGAAAGCCGCGCCCGTCCCGCGGGCAGACCCGCGACCAGCGCCGCGTAGCGCTTGTGCGAAGAGCGGGAGGCGAACTGGGAGCTCAGGCGCGCCGCAGCCTTGGAGGTGCGCGCAAACACCATCACGCCCCCCACCGGGCGGTCGAGCCGGTGCACGAGGCCCAGGTAAACCGCGCCGGGCTTTTGGTATTTTTCCTTAATATAATCCTTGAGCAAAGTCAGCAGGTCCGCATCCCCGGAGGCGTCCGCCTGCACGGGGAGATTCGGGGGCTTTTCCACCACGATCAGGTGGTTGTCCTCATAGAGGATGTTCAGCACGCGTCCCCCTCGAAGGAGAAGGCCGCGGGCCCTATCATGTAAACACAATCGTCCGCATCCCAAAGGATGTCGAGCACGCCCAGCGCGAGGTGCACGGTTACGCTGCGCCCGGTAAAGCCCGCAATGGCGCAGCACACCGCCGCAGCCGAGGAGCCGGTGCCGCAGGCGAGCGTCGGGCCGCAGCCGCGCTCGAACGTGCGCACCTCGATGTTGTGCGCGTCCAGTACGCGCGTGAAGTTGACGTTGACCCCGCGCGGGAAGAGAGGCAGGCGCTCGATGGTCCGCCCGAGGGAGAGGAACGCTTCCTCATCCGGCAGCGCCTCCACGAACACCGCCGCGTGCGGCACGCCCATGAGCAGCGCCGAGAAACGCAGCGTTTGGTTGTTGACTTCGAGGCTCTCCCGATCGCATACGCCGTCGCCCAGCATGGGGATCAGCGCCTTTTCGCGCACGGGGCGGCCCATGTTGACGCGCGCAGAAGAGACAGCGCCGTTTTCCACAGTAAGCTCGATGCGCTGCGGCCCCGCGAGCGTCTCCACGCTCAAACGCTCCTTTTTGAGGATGCCCTTGTCGTATATGTATTTGGCAAAGCAGCGCACGCCGTTGCCGCACATCTCCGCCTCGCTGCCGTCGCTGTTGAACAGTTGCATGCGCACATCGCAGCTTTCGCTCTCGCGCACGAATACGAGGCCGTCCGCGCCGATGCCGGTGCGCCGGTGACAAAGCCGCCTGGCGAGTGCGGGCAGGTTTTCACAAAAGGCGCCCTGCCGGTCGTCTGTGATGATGAAGTCGTTGCCAAGCCCATGGGCTTTCGTAAAGCGCATAAAAAACCTCCCCCGCCGATATTCAGGTGCTTATTATATCATGCGTCACAGCTTTTTTACATGCGCAACCTGTACAATCGGGCTGAATTAGATTATCATAACTCATAACTACCCCGATTTTGTACGCAAACGGAGACAGCATGGATCGATTTTTCTTCATCGTCAATCCGATTTCCGGCGCCGGCCGGGCGAAGGCCGGGTTTGAAACCGTCCAACAACTGCTCGACGCGCGCGGTGTGAAGTATGAGTGGGCCTATTCGGAGCACCCCGGCCACGCAGTCACGCTCGCGCAGCAGGCGCTCGAGGCGGGCTTTACGCGCATCGTCGCCGTGGGCGGGGATGGCACGGTCAACGAGGTCGCCTCAGCCCTCGCGGGCAAGGATGTCGTGCTTGGCGTGCTGCCCTTTGGCACGGGCAACGACCTCACGCGCGTGGTCGGCTTTCCCGCGGACCCGGCGCGCGCGGTGGAAACGCTCCTAGGCGGCCGCGTCGTCCCCATGGACGCGGGGGAGGCCAACGGGATGATCTTCGTGAACGTCGCGGGCATGGGATTCGATGTGGATGTGCTCGTGAAAACCAACCAATATAAAGAAAGATTTGCGCGCGGCATGACGCCCTACCTGCTGGGCATCCTAAGCGCCCTGAGCCACCTCAAAACGCTCCATATGACCATCGAGCACGACGGGGAGACCATCCAAACGGCGGGCATCATTTTGAGCGTGGGCAACGGCCAGTATATCGGCGGCGGCATGCGCGCCGTGCCCATGGGGGATCCGTTTGACGGCTACCTCGATTGCGTGTACGTCGAGCGGGTGAGCGTTTTCACCTTCCTGCGGCTGCTGCCGGGCTTTCTCAAGGGCAAGCACATCGGCCTTCCGGTGGTGCACCATTTCCGCACGCGGGAGTTGACGGTTTCGTTGAGCGAAACGTGCGTGCTCAACTATGACGGAGAGTTGAAATCCCAAACGCCCGCGGTCTTTCGCGTGCTGCCGGGCGCGCTGCGCGTGCTCGTTCCGGCCAAGGAGGCATGATGAGGCGGCTGTATTTTATCGTCAACCCCATCTCCGGCTCGGGGCGCGGCAAAACGCGCTTTGAGCAGGTACGCCAAAGGCTCGATGCGCTTGGCGCGGACTATGGCTGCGTGTTTACGCAATACGCCGGGCACGCCCTGGCGCTTGCCCAAGAGGCGCTCGCCCAGGGGGAGACGACCATCGTGTCGGTGGGCGGGGATGGCACGCTGCGCGAGGTGGCCTCGGTGCTCGCCGGTCGCGAGGGGGTGACGCTTGGCATTTTGCCCTTTGGCACGGGCAACGATTTCGCGCACGGCGTGGGCCTGCCGGATGAGACGGACGCGCTCGTGTCTGTTTTGCTCGAGGGCAGCGCCAAAGCGGTCGATGTCGGGGATGCCGACGGGGAGTTTTTCATCAATGTGGCGGGCTTTGGGTTTGACGTGGACGTGGTGCGCTACACCGAAAAATATAAAAAAAAGCTCAACGGCATGATGCCGTATCTGATGGGAATCCTAAAGGCGCTCGTGTACCTCTCGCGCACGAAGGTGCAGGTGGAAACCGATTCCGGCGAAACGTTCGAGGTAAGCGCCACGCTCTTTTCCGTTTGCAACGGCAGCCGCTTTGGGGGCGGCATCCGCATCGCGCCGAATTCCGATCCTTCGGACGGGCTCTTTGACGTTTGCATCCTCAAGGCCGTTACGCTGCTGGAGAGCCTGTGGCTGCTGCCCCTTTGCATCAAAGGGAAACACCTCAAGCACGAAAAATATTTCATGTACTTCAAGGCGCGCAGCGTCTATGCCCGGTGCTCTGTGGACATGCCGCTTGAGTTGGACGGGGAGCTGATCGGCTCCGCGCCCGTGCGCTTTGCGGTGCGGCCGGGGGCGCTCAGGCTGCTCGTGGGGGATTGATGGCAAGAAAACGGTTCCAAGCGAAGAACAGGGCGCTGACCATGCGCCGCATCGGGCTGCTTTGCCTGGGGGTCGTGCTGCTCGTAGGCGTGGCGCTTGGCGTTAGCGCGCTCGTTCGTGATAAGGATTCCTTTGGCACGGTGACGGAGCTGCCCTTCAGCCCTGAGGCAGACTATGCCTACACCGGCACCGGCTTCTATTATGTTGAAAACGACGAGCTGGTCTACTACGACCTTGCCGATCCCGAAGGCGCGGGCAAGCGCATGAAGCTGGGCACGACGCAGGTGATGATGCGCGCCTCCTCGGCGCTTGCGGCGCTCTATTCGGGCAGCCGCGTGCAAATCCTCAACGCTCAGGACTTCGATGCAGGCGGCACGGTGCTGGGCGTGCGCTGCGGGGCATCCCATGTGGCGGTTCTGCGGCAGGATAGCGCGGGCGCGGCGGCTGTGCTCGTGTATGACGCGGCGGGTGCCCTCATCGACCAGATCGACCAGGGTTCGGCGCTGCTCGTGGATTGCGGATTGCGGGAAACCGCCAACGGGGATGTTCTCTGGACGCTGATGCTCGACTCCTCCGGCAGCGTGCCGGTCAACACGCTCACCACCTACACGTACGCCGTGGATGGCGCGGGCGTGCCGCGCGCCTCGATGAGCGGGGTCATGTCCGTGCAGGGGCAGTTGGTGGAACGCGTCGTGTTCACGCAGAAAAGCATCTTCATCGCCGGCACGAGCCACCTCATCCGCAGCGACGCGGGCGTGAGCGGCGAAGCATACCGGCTGCTCACCTACGGCTACCGCCTCGCGGATTACACCGCCGCGGGGAGTGCGCCGCTGTTCGTGTTCGTCGAGCGGGATGCGGGGGAGACCCCCGCCCGCGTGAAGCTTTACAGCGCGCAGGAGGGCGGTGTCGCCTCGGCCACAGCGCGCGAAATAGACCTTCCCATCGGCGCGGTGGGCTTTGCGGCGGCAAGCGGCAAGCTCTATGCGTTCGATGCCGGCACGCTCTACGCGTACGAGGCTACGGGCAAACTCAGCGCGAGCTACGCGCTGGAGTTCGCCTGCGAGGGCGTCACAAAGCTCGATGAAAAGCGCATTGTGGTGGAGTCCGGCGGCGCGCTCAAGCTGATTACGCTCAAATGAGCGGCCGCGCAGTACGTCCTTTGGGGCTTTGGCCCGCACGGGGCGAATATTGATCGGAAAGGGGACCTGAAATGAATCTTCTGGATGTCGCGATCCTCGCGATCTTTGCGTTTTTCGTGCTCTCGGGCGTTTATAAGGGCTTCCTCTCGACGCTGCTGGCCGTTGGCGCGTACATCGTCGCCTGGTTGCTTGCGCTCATTTTTCTGCCCCTTGGCGCGGGCGCAATCAAGCAGAACGCATCGCTCTACAACCAGATGCTGTATTACACCGAAGGCAGCGAGTACGTCGGGGATGTGGAGCTGGCGAAAACGGACATCGCCAAGGTCGGCGCGGCGGAGCTTGCGGTCATTTTGGAGGATGCGGATTTGCCCTATCCCATGGCCAAGCAGATCGCGCGCAACCTCGCCAAGGAAGCCTTCGCCGCACAGAACGTGCGTACGCTCGGCGATTATTTTAACCTCACGATCGTGGCGGTGTTCATCAACATCATCGCCTTCCTCGCGTTTTTCGCGCTGTTTCGGGCGATTCTCTCGCTGCTCATCAGCGGGGTGGACTATGCCTGGACCTTCCCGCAGCTTCGCACGAACGACAAGCTGCTCGCGGGCGGCCTGGGGCTTGTGCGCGGCATCCTCGCGGTGTTCCTGCTCTTTATGATGCTGCCGCTGGTGCTCATTATCCTCGCTGGCAAGCTCGCCTTTGTGGTGGAGATGATCGAGGGCTCGCTCTTTGCGACCTTCTTCTACCGCTCGAATTTCCTGCTGAGCATGATGCCGGGCATATAACCCGCTGCACCGGGGGAACAGGGGAACGCCGCAGGCAGCAAGCTTTACCCCGGCTCGCGCGCCAATGCTGGATGAACGGAGTTTTTTATGTATGTAAGCGATTCCTGGCAGGACTATCGGCTGCTCGACGCGGGCGGCGGCAACAAGCTCGAGCGCTGGGGCAACGTCACGCTGCTGCGGCCCGATCCGCAGGCCGTCTGGCCTATGGATGCCGAGGCTGAGGCACGCGCGGACGCCGTCTACATCCGCTCCCAGACGGGCGGCG
>CAYNDC010000001.1:14653-21957 GCA_964396085.1 uncultured Clostridium sp.
CTACGGCGAGCTCAGCTTCATCGTGCGGCCCACGGGCTTTAAGCACACGGGCCTTTTCCCCGAACAGGCCGTCAACTGGGATTGGATGGGCAACATCGTGCGCGCGGCGGGGGAGCCGCTTCGCGTTCTCAACCTGTTCGCCTATACCGGCGGCGCAACTGCGGCGCTTGCCGCGGCCGGCGCAGAGGTCGTGCATGTGGATGCCGCCAAGGGCATGATCGCATGGGCAAAGGATAACCTCGCGGCCTCCGGCCTTTTGGAAAAGCCCGTTCGCTTCATCGTGGATGACGCGATGAAGTTCGTCCTGCGCGAGGGCAGGCGTGGCAGGCTCTACGACGCCATTTTGATGGACCCGCCCAGCTACGGGCGCGGCCCCACGGGCGAGATGTGGAAGATCGAGGAGGACCTCTTCCCGCTCGTCGAGGCGTGCGCGGCCCTGCTATCCCCGAATGCGCGCTTTTTCCTCATCAACTCGTATACGACGGGCCTCGCGCCGGGCGTGCTTTCCAACGTGCTGCGCGTGGCGCTTGCCGCGCGGGGCGGAAAAATCGAAGCGGGCGAGGTGGGCCTCCCCATCGAGCGCGGCAATCTCGTGCTGCCCTGCGGCGCCTCCGGGCGCTGGACGCGCGACTCCCTATGACATTCACAAAACGATTTTTATAAAAAGGAACAAGCCGAACATGCACTACTCGTTTGCCAATGACGGCACCTGCTCCACCCGCGTGGAGTTTGACATCGAACAAGGCCGCGTATACCGCATCGCCTTTCACAAGGGCTGCGATGGCAACCTCAAGGCGCTTGGCGCGCTCGCGGAAGGCCTTCGCGTGGAGGAGGCCATCCGGCGCCTCTCGGGCATCACCTGCGGGCCGAAAGGCACCTCCTGCGGGGATCAGCTCGCGCGGCATTTGCGCGAAACGCAAGTCCGGTCCGTATGACAGCGCTCGCACGGACGGTTTTTCAATCCCATCAAATCCGAAAGGGACGCCGCCGCAAGCGCGCGTTCGTTCAATGCCTTGCAGAGGGGTTCGCGCGCGAGGGGCTTGTCCTAAATCAGGAGAAGGCGGGGATTCGCGGGCGCAACCTCATCCTTGGAGATCCGCAGACGGCCAAGTTCCTTTTCACCGCGCATTACGATACCTGCGCTGTGATGCCGCTGCCCAACTTCATTACGCCAAAGAATGTGCCGCTGTTTTTGCTCTGCCAGCTCGCGATTACCGCTATGATCATCGCGCTGGCTGCCGGCGTTGCGCTTTTGCCTGCGCTTTTTGGCCTCGGGGAGGGCGTTGACCTCATGCTCTTTAGCCTTGCCCTGTTCGTCTTGGCCGCGATGATGCTCGTAGGCCCCGCTAACAGGCACACGGTCAACGATAAGAACCTCATTTGTCAAGGGATGAAATGATGTAATTATAAAAATATATCTGTACTTGTGTTGAGATTGACATTTGAGGACTAATGTAGTACTATAAGACAAATTGAACGAATGAGTTTTTCGTGTTGGGTGTTGTGCCACTAAAGTGGGCATTATACTTTCAAGGATTTGTTTCGCTGGGGTGAGGGAAACGTCTTGAGGTATAATGCCCTTTATTTTTTAAGAGGTGATAGATTTTGGATACCGCTTTAGAACAAGTTAAGCGAGCAGAGCAGGATGCGGAGTATTTACTGTCCGAAGCAAAAGAAAAGATTGCCATAATCAAGAGAGATACTTCAGATAAGATTAAGGCAATGGAAGATAAATATTACGATGATTTGAAGCAGCTTCAGCTTGCTCAAACAGAAAATGAATCCGCTATCCTTGCTACACAGATATCATCGCTTGATGTGCAGTGGGCAGTTGAAAAGAATGAACTAAATAAATCCATTGCCTTGCTTAAACAAGATGTGATTGGTGCTTTGGTTGGAAAGGTGATCGGCGATTATGGCGATAGCAACGGTTAAACAAATTTCTATATTGGTACCGCGATCCCAACAGGATACTCTACTGCGCCTTTTACAGTCTTTTCAAAAAGTAGAGCTCGCGGTTTCTGAAAAAGCAGAGGGTCTTGGTTTTTTCTGCGATAATGATGAACTGCATCAATGGAATGACATGCTTTCAAGAATTGCTGATGCACAAAGGATTCTTAGCCGATGGGGAAGCGAAAATAAATTAGCGAAACTTAAAAACGGTCGTCCATTAATGACCTTATCTGACTTAGAGAACAAAGCATTATCTGTTGATTGGGAATACATCTGTTCAAAATCTTTTGATCTGACAAGTCGTCTGGAGGCTTTGCGACTTCGCAGAACAGAGCTTATAGACTTGATTGAAAAATGGACGCCATGGCGATCTCTCTCGGCGCATCCCTCTGTTGGAACAAAATCCTTTAAATTTACAAGTGCTTTGACAGGCAACTTGGCAGGTTCCTCCTATGTGGCCTTTAATACCGAATATGAAGACGCGTCGGCTAACTGTGGATACTGCCACAAGCTTTTTCAAACAGACGACCGGGTGGGGGTGTTTTTACTTTACCCAAAGGAAGCCCAGCAGGCTGTAATGAATCTATGTAATCAACACAATTTTGTGCGGCTTGATTTTCCCTTTGATGGCTTGCCGCACACCATGTTAGATGCATGGACAGCTGAAGAAGAAGATCTTGTGAAAGAGGAAAAAGAAATATCAGACAAGCTTGCGAGTTTGTCTAAGGAAAAAGAGTTGCTGAACCTTGCCGAAGAGTTTTATCAAAATCTGAAGCTCCGAGGTGATGCAAAACAGTTTACGCTTCATTCGGAATCTACCTTCTTGGTCAGCGGATGGATTGATGAGATTGATGTTACCGCTTTAGAAAATGTGCTGAAGTCACATTTTGGAAGTTTGTATTATCTTTCGTCTTCTGATGTGCGTAAAGACGAAGTTAGCAAGGTTCCCATTATTCTAAAAAACAAAAAAGCAGTTCGGGCTTTTGAAACCTTGACCGAAATGTACAGCATGCCCGCGTATGATGAAATAGACCCTACCCCTGTGATGACTCCCTTTTATTTGGTGTTTTTCGGAATGATGGTTGCCGATATTGGATACGGACTTGTGTTAATGCTGGCGACATTAGCTGTAAAGCTGGTTTTTAAACCTGACAGGCCATTGCAAAGAAATATTGACTTTTTCTTTTATTTGTCTTTTCCGGTGATGGCTTGGGGCATCATATACGGCTCGTTGTTTGGTTTGGCATTGCCGTTTGCCCTTCTTTCACCGACTGCGGACATTATTCCTATACTGATTCTATCCTTGATTTTCGGCTGGATGCAGTTGATGACCGGATTGGCAATGAATGTATATGTGAACCTTAAAAAGAAAGAGATTATGCACGCACTTTCCGGGGGCGTATCTTGGATGCTGCTTCTTACAGGACTGGCTGTACTCGTAATCTCAAAAATTGTTGTTTCCAGCAATACATTGTTTATTGCAGCGTTGGGGATGTGCGTTCTTGCAGTTATCAGCATTGTTGTTCTTCCTGTCGTAGAGAACAAAAGGCACAAGATCAAAGGATTAATGAAGGGCCTTTATGCGTTATACGGTGCCACCGGATATGTCGGAGATTTGGTCAGCTACACAAGACTTATGGCACTTGGTGTAGCCGGAGGGAGCATCGCAATTGCGTTTAACACCATCATTGGTTCTCTGCCTATACCGGCACGATTGACTGTCGGCATTCTCTTGGCAGTCATTCTGCATCTGCTCAATCTTTTCTTATCCTTGCTGAGTGCGTATGTTCACGGTATACGCTTGCAGTATGTTGAATTCTTTGGAAAGTTCTATGGCGGCGGAGGGCGCAAGTTTTCCCCTTTTAAGACAGCTGAAAAGCATATTTATCTAATTGAAGACCATGGCAAAATAAAGAACAAAGTGGAGGAATTGTTATGAATCTGTTTACAGAAAATTTGGGGACTATTCTTGCTATTATAGGAATGGCTCTCGCAGCCGTACTTCCTGGTATCGGTTCAGCAAAAGGTGTGGGCATGACCGGTGAGGCCGCCGCTGCGCTTACATCGGAACAGCCCGAGAAGTTTGGAAAGGCCCTGATTTTGCAGCTATTGCCGGGTACGCAGGGGCTATACGGATTTATCATTGCATTCTTCATTTTTTTGAACATCGGGAGTGCCAGCGAGTTTTCTCAAGGCCTTCGTTTACTGGGTGCATCGCTTCCCATTGCTTTGACAGGTTATTTTTCTGCAATCTCCCAGGGCCGTGTTGCTACGGCGGGCATTCAAATATTGGCTAAAAAACCGGAAGCCTCAACAAAGGGCATTCTATACGCCGCAATGGTGGAAACTTACGCAATACTCGGTTTCGTTATTTCAATCCTGTTTATTCTGATGGGTTAGGGTGAAGTCGCTAATGGAGAATTCGCTTGAAAATCTAACACAATACATTATGGATAAAGCGCAATCCGAGGCGCAGGCCATGTTGGATGCTGCCCATCAGGAATCAGATGCCACCCTTGCGGCTGCTGTCCTCAAATATGAACAGATGCTGCAAGCGCAGAAAGAACAGATCGTGCTGCAATCTGAGCAAGCAATTAGGGAAGCTGTGCAATTAAAAACTGTCAGTCTGAAAAAAGAACGCACGAAGTATGTAGAGGAATTAATTAACGGATTATTCGAAGAAGCTCATGATGAGCTTTGCAGAATGCCCACCGCTGACTTTATGCAATTCTTTAGCCGAACCATTAAAAGCATGAACCCTATTGGAAACATTACAATCGTGCTGGGCCAAAAGAGCGCCGTATTGCTTGATCAGCAGAATCGGACTATCTTAGAACAAGAGGGTAATCAGTATCATCTTACCCTAAGTCCAAATGAAATCCCCAATCAAGGCGGCTTTGTTTTAGAAAAGCCTCCGGTGGAATATAGTTTTCTTTTTTCGGATTTACTGGCCGAAATAAAAAAACAAGAAATGCCCAATTTGTTGAAGCGCCTGCTGGGTTAAGGAGGGATCAATATGGATTATAAGGTGTTTCCACAAATGAATACCTTAGTTAGGATACAGGAGTCCACCCTTCTTTCTGGTGCTCAAAAAGCGGAATTATCCCGCAAGGCAGGGATGGAAAGCTTCTTTAATGCCCTGATATCGACGGGCTTTTTTCGGTATGCAAAGCCCGCAGGTGCTCAGGATTTAAACGCCGCGCTTGAAGAAGAAACGTGGGGATGGCTTAATTGGGCCAAGGAAATAACACCGGATATAAGAATTGCTGAGATTTTTGAGTTTCCGCTGATGGCGCATAACATAAACGTTTTTATTAAAGAGCAGTTGCTTGACAAAGAATTGCCCGAGTTGTATTTTCAAAATACCGTGTATACCTCGGCCAATTTGTCTACGATCATGAATGCGAAAAATACTGTGCAGCCTTTAGATGAAATTGTAAAATCAACTATAGAAGACGCTCTGTCTGATTTCAAGGTGCATCAGTCGTTTTCACGTATCGCTTTACTCATAAAGTTCTTCAGTCATTCTGCGCTTTCCAAGTTATCCGAACAGATAGGAGACGACGAAATAAGTGGCTTTATTGCTTCTTACATTGACCTGGAGCTGCTTTCAGTTCTAACGCAGCAAAGAGCTACAAAACAGCCTCTAAACGAATGGCTATTATCAAAAACAGCAGGAGGGAAATTACGTTCGCTTATTCTCCCCCTTTTCCATGCATCAAGCACCGAGCAGGATGCGGCTCTGATCGGCACCCCGTATGCTTCAGTATGGGCGAAAGCCAATGATCAGAATACGCTGCATTTGTTTGATGTGTATGCGGACAACTATTTAATTGAGCTGTGTAAAAAGGCGAAGCTGGAAGCCTTTGGACTTTTCCCGCTTCTTGCTTTTATTTTTGTAAAACTGTCGGACATCAAAAATATACGCATTCTTGCGGCTGACAAACGAGTGAATGCCGGGCCTGAGGAGACGAGAGAAAGGCTGCGTATTGGCTATGAATTATAAAATTGCAGCGATAGGACACAATGAGGCGCTGTTTCCTTTTCAACAGATCGGTATGGATGTAATTACGCCGCTTGAGGGCAATGCGCTGATGCGTCAGATTGCGAAGCTTATAAAAGCGGGGTATGCACTGTTTTTTATCACGGAAGATTGTTTGTTTGAAAATCCGGCTTTGCTTACGGCATATGATAAGCACCCGGTCGTTACTATTATTCCCATCCCGGGGCTGGCAGAGCAGACAAACATGGGGCTTAAGCGTGTTCAAAGCATGGTGGAAAAAGCGCTGGGGCAAAACATACTTTAAATGAATTGTTGGGCGGTGATTATTTGAAATCAGGTGTTATTGTTAAAGTCTCCGGCCCGCTTGTAACCGCAAGCGGCATGGAGGATGCCAATATACAGGATGTTTGCCTTGTGGGCGACAAAAAATTAATTGGTGAAATTATTGAAATGCGAGGCGATCTGGCCTCTGTACAGGTGTATGAAGAAACATCGGGAATCGGGCCGGGAGAGCCGCTTGTGTCAACGGGTGAAGCTTTATCCGTGGAATTGGGGCCAGGACTGATATCTCAGATGTTTGATGGCATTCAGCGCCCTCTTGACCGCTTTATGAAGGCTGCCGACAGCCCTTTTCTTACCAAGGGAACAAGCGTATTGTCTTTGGATCGGGAAAAAAGATGGCACTTTAAGCCTGCCGTCACAGCGGGGGAAACGGTTAGCACCGGTGATGTGATCGGAACGGTGCAGGAAACAGATTCCATTCTTCACAAAATTATGGTCCCCCCTAACATATCGGGGAGAATTGTGAGTATTTCTGAGGGCGATTATACAATTGAACAGACGGTTGCAACGGTGGAAACAGAGGGCGGCTTGCGGGAGTTATCTATGCTGCAAAAATGGCCGGTTCGATACGCACGCCCGGTTGCCGAAAAACTAAATCCGGCTGAACCCATGATTACCGGGCAGCGTGTAATTGACACGTTATTCCCTGTTATGAAGGGCGGCGCCGCTGCCGTTCCCGGCCCCTTTGGTGCGGGCAAAACAGTGGTACAGCACCAGATTGCCAAATGGAGTGATGTAGATCTCGTAGTGTATGTAGGTTGCGGAGAACGTGGCAATGAAATGACGGACGTTATGAACGAGTTTCCGGAATTGATTGACCCGCGCACGGGTACTTCCATCATGGAACGGACAATTTTAATCGCCAACACCTCAAACATGCCTGTTGCAGCCAGAGAAGCATCCATTTATACCGGTATCAGCATCGCGGAATATTACCGTGATATGGGCTACGACGTAGCCATTATGGCGGACTCCACCTCCCGGTGGGCGGAGGCGCTTCGGGAAA
>CAYNDC010000001.1:21967-27037 GCA_964396085.1 uncultured Clostridium sp.
GACGAAGGCTATCCGGCCTATTTAGGTAGCCGTATTTCCAATTATTACGAGAGAGCGGGGCGAGTTGTTGCCCTTGGCCGCGACAACCGTACTGGCAGCATAACGGCTATCAGTGCGGTATCCCCTCCCGGAGGCGATATCGCAGAGCCGGTTACGCAAAATACGCTGCGCGTCGTAAAGGTGTTTTGGGGATTGGACGCCACCCTGGCGCGCCAACGTCATTTCCCTGCGATTCACTGGCTTAGCTCCTATTCGCTCTATGCCGAGCAGGTGCGCAAATCTGTGGGCAACAAGCTTTCCGTTGATTGGAGCGGAACGGTTCAGTGGGTGACAGGCATATTGCAGGAGGAGGCACGGCTGGAGGAGATTGTCCGCCTAATCGGAATTGACTCGCTTTCGGATGAAGGACGGATCTCTTTGGAAATCGCAAAGTCCTTAAGAGAGGATTATCTCCAGCAAAACTCTTTTGATGATATAGACTCGTATACATCCGTGACAAAACAATATGAAATGCTGGAACTGATACGGCAGTTTGCGGATTACGCCGGACGTGCCTCGGAAGCAGGCATCCCATATGAGGAGATATATGAAAGCACCACGGAGTTAAGAGATCAGATCGCAAGGTGCAAATATATTCCTGAAGATCAGCTTAGCCGGTTTGGCGATTTGAAAGAAGCCATTGCTGCATCCTTTGCGCAACTGGCGGATGCGGAGGACACCGTAGAATGATAAAGACGTATAAAAGCATACAGAATGTGATTGGGCCGCTGATGATGGTCGACCACGTCGACGGTGTCAAATATGATGAGCTGGTCGAGGTTCACCTGCAAAACGGAACTGTGCGTCAGGGACAGGTTTTGGAAGTGAACGGCCCAAGAGCACTGGTGCAGATTTTTGAGGGGACGGGTGGCATCAATTTAAGGGATTCCAAGGTAAGATTTATTGGGAAGCCCTTTACCCTTAATGTCTCTGAAGATATCATCGGACGTGTGTTTGATGGATTGGGCAATCCAAAGGACGGTTTTCCTCCCATTTCTGCGGAAAAGGCACTGGATATTAACGGTGAGGCCATTAATCCGATTGCACGTGATTATCCTGATGAGTTTATTCAAACGGGCATCTCCGCTATTGATCATCTGAACACTTTGGTAAGAGGGCAAAAGCTACCCATTTTTTCATCCTCAGGGCTTCCCCATCAGGAGCTTGCCGCACAGATCGCTCGGCAGGCAAAAGTATTAAGTGCGGACGAGCGTTTTGCGGTTGTTTTCGCCGCCATTGGTATTACCTTTGAAGAGGCAGGCTTTTTTATCGAGGATTTCAGAAAGACCGGTGCCATTGACCGCACGGTTATGTTTTTGAACCTGGCAAGCGACCCTGCTATGGAGCGCATAGCCACGCCCAAAATGGCTTTGACTGCGGCGGAATATCTGGCCTTTGAAAAGGATATGCATGTGCTGGTCATTATGAGCGATATGACCAATTACTGTGAAGCGTTGAGAGAAATTTCCGCAGCCCGGCGTGAAGTACCGGGCAGGCGTGGTTATCCTGGCTATCTCTACACCAATCTTTCCACGCTGTACGAGCGCGCCGGACGGATTAAAGGGAAAACCGGATCGGTTACACAAATTCCAATTCTGACTATGCCGGAAGGCGATATTACACATCCGATCCCCGACTTGACCGGTTATATTACAGAGGGGCAGATTCTTCTTTCCCGTGGACTGTATGACAAAGGAATTCTTCCCCCTATTGATGTCCTTACGTCACTGTCCAGATTAAAGGACAAAGGCATCGGGACAGGGAAAACCCGGGAAGACCACGCCTCAACGATGAATCAAATATTCAGCGCCTACGCGCAAGGGAAAAAAGCGAAAGAGCTGGCGGTTGTCTTAGGAGACTCGGCATTATCTCAAACTGACCAACAGTATGCACGTTTTGCCGAGCGGTTTGAGAAGGAATATGTGAATCAGGGTTTTTACACAAACAGGAGTATCTGGGAAACGCTTGCGTTAGGGTGGACACTCCTTGCCGATTTGCCAAAGAGTGAGCTTAAACGTATCTCCTCGGCAATGATTGATAAATATCTACCGGAGGTATAGAAGATGGGCATGTTACCAGTAAGCCCAACGCGTATGGAGTTATCGCGTCTTAAAAAACAGCTGCAAATGTCAGAAAGAGGCTACCAGCTTCTTAAAGATAAGCAGGATGAGCTGATGAGGCAATTTATCACCACCGTGAAGCAGACAGAGACTTTGCGTACAGCAGTAGAGGAACAATATAGTGCTATCAGGCGTAGTGCGCTGCTAGCCAAAGCCTCTTTTCCTGAAAAGTCAGTCGTGGAGGATTGCTTGTCAGTCCCCAATAAGATTGGTCTTGACATTAAGTCGAAAAATCAAATGGGTGTTTTGGTTCCGATGATGTCTTTTGACACAGGGAAAAAGATTGATAATGATTTTTTATCCTTATCTCCCGAATTGAGCCATACAAAGCGGCAAATGGAATTATTGCTTCCCCGCCTGCTCCAGTTGTCTCAGATCGAGAAACATTGTGTCATTCTTTCAGCCGAAATTGAAAAAACAAGAAGAAGAGTGAATGCATTGGAGTACATGACGATTCCGCAGCTAAAGGAAACCATCCGGTTTATTAAAATGCGACTGGAAGATTCCGAGCGAGACAGGATTACCCGATTAATAAAAATGCAGGATTTTGAACTCAATGCAGAGTAATAGTTAGGGTGTGATTATGAAGATCGCAGAATTAAATGCCAATATGCTTATCATACTAAAAAAATTTCAAAAGAGACTATCTCCGCCGCAGATTATTGCGTTAAGCTTTTTGCTGGTTATAATTATCGGGGGGCTACTTCTATCGTTACCAATCTCTCATCAGAGAAATGTAGATGTGTCATTATTAGATGCGTTTTTTACATCAGTTTCAGCGGTGTGTGTGACTGGGCTTGTTACATTGACGACTTCCGCCACATGGAGTCTTTTTGGGAAGCTGGTCATTCTTCTTTTCATTCAAGTAGGCGGCTTAAGCTTGGTTACTGTCGTTACCTTTTTCATGGTTAACATCGGGAAAAAGGTGTCACTTAAAAATCGATTAACGATTCAGGCAGCGTTCAACCATTCCTCCTTTGGTGGGATGGTTAGAATGGTGCTTTTGGTCATTAAGGGGACTTTCCTATGCGAGGCCATCGGGGCCATATTGCTCTCTTTCTCTTTTCTAAGCCAGGGTATTGTTTGGTATAAATCTATATTCTACGGAATTTTTCATTCGATCTCAGCATTCTGTAATGCTGGTTTTGACATTATTGGTGAGCAGAGCTTGATACCTTACAGCACAAATCTAAATGTCAATATTGTTATAATGGCCCTTATCATCATAGGGGGCATCGGTTTTACGGTTTGGAGAGATGTTATTCATAAAATAGTCTATCGATTTTCTGCTCGTATAAAACAAAAACATCGCTTTTCTCTTCACACAAGGCTGGCACTTATCATGACTGCGGTACTGATCGTCTCTGGAACAGTGTTTTTTCTTGCCGCCGAATATAATAATCCTGAAACATTGGGGAACCTGTCTTTTCCGCATAAGCTGTTGGCAGCCTTATTCCAGTCAGTCACCTTGCGCACGGCAGGATTTGCTACCATAGCGCAGGATGGATTAACAGAAGCGTCAAAGCTGATTTCAAGTTTGTTTATGCTTATTGGTGGTTCGCCTGGAGGGACTGCCGGAGGCATCAAAACGGTTACACTCGCCATAATTTTTTGTAGTGTTTGGTCTATCATCAAAGGCAGAAAAAAAATCATTATTTTTGAACGTACAATTTCTGTTATTACACTGCAAAAAGCTCTGACCATTATTGTTTTAATGCTGGTGCTGCTGTTTTTCGGAACGGTCGTTCTGGCAGTTACAGAAGACCACACTGTATTTCCGCACACCGTTGCCGATTTGCTGTTTGAAGTATCTTCAGCGCTTGGCACTGTTGGACTGAGCACGGGTATAACACCTCACCTGTCCGGGTTGGGCAAGCTGGTATTGATGTTATGTATGTTTATTGGACGGATTGGCCCTATAACCCTAATTATTTCTTTGTCACACGGCATTCATAATGCTGATGATTTGGTAGGGTATCCTGCGGAAGATGTAATGATAGGATAGTTAAATATTACTTGCGAGAGGATAATTGATTTATGAGCAAGCGACGGATTAGCCAGATACGCGTCACTCCTGAAACCCAGTTTGCAGTGTTGGGTTTGGGTAAATTTGGGCGCAGCGTTACAAGAACATTATTTGAAAACGGTATGAATGTTTTATGCTGCGATCTGGATGAGCATAAAGTTCAAGATGCTGCGGGGTATGCAACACATGCCTATCAAACCGATGCATCAGAAAAGGCAGCTCTTGAAAAAATAGGCATCAGCAACTTTGATGTTGTTATTATTGCGTTCAGCTCAGATTTTGAAGCCGCAGCCATTACGGCAACGATCGTTAAGGAAATGGGTGTAGGTTTTATTCTGGCAAAGGCAAACGGTCTTAGACAAAAGCAAATATTGGAATCTATCGGTGTGGATCGTGTAGTATTACCCGAAAAAGAAACTGGTGAGAGAATCGGCTATAGCTTTGTTACAAACGACTTGATGGACTATATTCATCGGTCTGACAAGTACGACATCATTGAAATGAAGCCTTTATCTCACTGGATTGGAAACAGCCTGCATAAGCTTAGGCTTCGCCAAACGGAGGGCATCAATATTATTGCAATTATCCGCGACAACGAGGTAATGGCTGTTCTTGACGCGCAAACAGAGTTACATGAAGGTGATAATCTTATTGTTTTAAAATCGAGACGATAGACTGGGCTTACATTTTTAAAATGGTAACTTGGAGGGATTTAGCTGGTTATGTCACATGATATCAAAAGAGAAATGATCGGCATTTCCCTCTGTGTTACAGGGCTTACACTGATGGTGTTGGGGTTTTTCGTGGTTGTAGATAACTTGAACTTACCTGTGACCTGCCCCCCAATCCTTGTACCAGTCCCAGAGTTAGTTGAGATATAATAAA
>CAYNDC010000002.1:0-20490 GCA_964396085.1 uncultured Clostridium sp.
ATATCTGCCATTCTTTTCTCCTTCCTCACAGACGTTCTTATGAACCGTCTGCCCACATTGGACCGCCCGCTGTCACGACCGCCATTATAACACGGCCGTTTTTGCTTTGCAAACGTTATTTAGGGCTAATTCTCTATATTTGGGGGATATGTGATTCTTAATTGAAATCATTTTTTCTTTTTTGTCATTCGCCACGCGCTCAGCGCGAAAAACAGCACGCCCGCACCCGCAAGAAACAGGATGCTCGCAAGCGTTGAGACCGGGGTTCCATTTACCCAAAACCGCACGCCGAAGTTTTGTAGCACTTCGTCCATCGCCTGTTGCGGCGCACCAGCAAACACGGTTTCAATCGCAGGCTGCATCATCACCTGCCGCATAACAACGGCAATATGAGAAAAGGGCAGCGCTTTGACGACGCTCTGTACCGCCACGGGCAGTCCCCCTACGGGAACGTAAATGCCCATGAGAAAGCCAACGAGCGTGCCTACGAGCGTGCTCGCAGTGCCGAACGCGGCGTTCGTTTTGATAAAAGTCATCATAAACGTCAAAAGCGCCGTGTTGCTGAGCACGCTAAGGACGATAAGCCCCAGCATTTTGAAAAGCGCGCCAATGCTTAGAAGCGCCCCTCCGTTTAGCACAATATACACTTCAGCCAGCACAAGGCCCACAACGGTCATGATCACCCCCACCACGAACGAGGCCATAGCATAACCACCGGCAAGGGATGCGCGGCTGATGGGCGACGCCTCAAAATCCTTATAGATTTTTCGGGTCTTGTCGTCCACCATCGTTCCCGCCGCACCCATGGTAGTGGTAAACGATGAAATCGATAAAATGCCAGCCATGATCCAAGCGTCCATCATGCTCCTTACGTCCGGAGTGTCCCCCATGCCCTGCGTCCATATGTCGCCCAGGAAAAGGATGTAGAGCATAAAGGTGATTATCACCGAGAGCAGAGAAAAAAACACCGAAAGCTTATCGCGAAAATATACTTTCAGGTTGCGCAGCATCATTTGCCTCATTCGCGTATCTCCTTTCCCGTGATGCCGATAAAGGCGTCATCCATGGTGCCGTTGAGCACTTCAAAGCCCCTTAAAAACGGTTTTAGGCGAGTGAGAAGCGCAATCGCCTCCATCGTGGAGGGCAGCTTCACGACAAGCCTGTCGCCTTCGCGCTCAAACGCGCAGCCGCTTGCGGCAAGCTCTTTGACAAGCGCTTCCTCATCGAGAGGGAAAAGCTTCATAAGGTCGTTTGCATACCGTGCGCGAAGCTCGCTGGGCGTGCCGCGCGCGGCGAGCAGGCCATCGTCGATCACGATCACATAGTCCGCAGCCTCGGCCTCTTCCATGTAATGGGTGGTCAGAAAGATGGTCATGCCGTGTTCCTTTTGCAAATAGCGCACGCGCTCCCATACGGTTTTGCGCGTTTGCGGGTCTAGCCCGGTGGTCGGCTCATCCAAAAAGAGCAGCTCAGGCGCATTGACGAGCGCGCGGGCAATATCCGCCCTGCGCCGCTGTCCGCCAGAAAGCTCGCCGTAGCGGCGCAGCCAGAAATCAGTCGTATCGGCAGCCTCGGCGGCCCACAGCGCGGCCTGTTGGAGCGCTTTGCCGCTTTTTCCGTAAAAGCCGCCGCGCGTCAAGATGTTTTCACGCACCGTCAGCAGCGGGTCGAGCAAATTGTTTTGGAACACCACGCCGATGGACGCGCGGATCGCCGCGTCCTCTTGTCCGAGGCGGTGGCCGCATATCGTGATTTCGCCTGCATCGGGCTTTAAGACGGTGCACAGAATATCGATCGTTGTGGATTTTCCCGCGCCGTTAGGCCCTAAAAACGCAAAAAGCTTGCCGCGTTGCGCGTAAAAGTCAATCCCCTTTACCGCATGTACCGCGCCATAGCTTTTTTTGAGGCCGTTTACGTCTATTGCATGATCCATAAATACCTCTGCACTATGATGTTATGAGTTGTTAACGGTTCCTGTCGAGATCCTCCGCTTGTTCTTTTAAACGCTCAAGGAAAGCGATATCCTTCCTGTCGAGCTGCACGCGCTCTAAAAGCTCCGGCCTTCTGGCTAAGGTAAGCCGCAGGGCTTCCTCACGCCGGAATCGCGCGATGTGCGCATGGTTGCCGTTTAGGAGCACTTCGGGCACTTCCATGCCGCGAAAGCTCGAAGGCCGCGTATACTGCGGGTATTCAAGAAGTCCGTCCGAAAAGGACTCCTCCGCGGCGCTCTCACTGCTACCGAGCACCCCCGGCACGAAACGGGCTAAACAATCGATGAGAACCATCGCCGCAAGCTCGCCGCCGGTGAGCACATAGTCGCCGATGGAAAGGTCCATGTCCATCGCAGCCGAGACGCGCTCGTCGATTCCCTCGTAATGTCCGCACAACAAAAGCAGCCGTTTTTCGCCGGAAAGTTGCTTGGCGAGCTTCGGCGTGAGCTTCTCCCCCCGCGGGGAGAGCGTGATGCGAAGCGCCTCATGCGCAGGATCCACTGCATCTAAGCAGGAATACACGGGCTGTGCCATCATCACCATGCCGGCGCCGCCGCCAAAGGGATAATCGTCCGTGTTGCGATGCTTGTTTTCGGAGTAAGCGCGGATGTCGTGCAGATCGAATTGCAGGAGACCATTTTCGGCTGCCCGGCCGAGCATGCTTGTTGAGAGCACGCTCTCGAACATGTTCGGGAAAATCGTGAGTATATCAATCCTCAAACAGGCCGACCTCCTCCAGCACCGCATCGTCGAGCACGATCCGCCTGCCCTCGATATCCACCGTTTGCAAGAGCTTCTTGAGCGCGGGAACCATTAGTTTGCGCTCGCCCTCGATGACGTAGACATCGTTCGCGCCCGTTTCGAGCACATCGGTGAGCAAGCCAAGCGGCTTTCCCCCGGCGGTACTCACTTCGCAGCCGATCAAATCGTTCACGAAATACGTGTCCGGCGGCAGCTTGACTGCGTGCGCCCGGTCCACGCACAAGTAAGCGCCGCGCAGCGCCTCGGCCTGCTCGCGTGATTGCGTGCAGGTAAGGGAGGCATATACGCTCCCCTCCTTCACGCCCACGTCGGAAACGACGACCGGCAGGTACGCGCCGTTTTGCTCGAGATACGCGTCGCTAAGCGTACGGAATCGGTTTAGGTCATCCGAGAGGGGCTGCATTTTCACAGCCCCATGCACGCCGTGCGCACGCACGATGAATCCCACGCGCAGGTAGTGCGCCCTCGCATCCATGCTTAGACGATCTCGACGATGTACTTTTTGTTTTCCTTGATGGACGCCGCCTTGACCACCGTGCGGATAGCCTTGGCGATGCGCCCCTGCTTGCCGATGACCTTACCCATGTCCTCAGGCGCGACATGCAGCTCGATGGTCGTAGCCTTTTCGCCCTGCTTCTCCTCGACCTTGACTTCCTCGGGCTTATCCACGAGACTCATCGCGATAAACTTTACAAGCTCTCCCATGGTCTCTCCCGACGACGAATCCGTCGTCACTGTATCGCGCCGCTCTTCTTGAGCAGGCCGCGTACGGTATCGGTCGGCTGCGCGCCGTTCTTGATCCAGTGCTGTGCGCGCTCATTGTTCACCTTGATTTCGGCGGGGTCGGTGAGGGGGTTGTAGTAGCCCAGCTCCTCGACGAAAGCGCCATCGCGGGGCGCGCGGGAATCTGCGACGATGATGCGGTAGAACGGGGCCTTCTTGGCGCCCATCCTGCGAAGTCTGATCTTGAGCATATGTGTGTTCCTCCTAGTAAATATTGCTTCTATCCAAAAACGGCAGAGCCGCTCTCGTGTACGTTAGAACCCGAAGGGGAAACCCCTTCTCCCGCCCTTTTTAAAGCCCTTTTTGCCCATGCCCGTGAGCTGTTTCATCATTTTGCGCCCGGCTTCATATTGGTTGAGCAGGCGGTTAACCTCCTGGATGCTCGTGCCGCTGCCAAGCGCGATGCGCTTGCGGCGACCCGCATTGAGGACATCCGGTCGCCGCCGCTCCTGCGGGGTCATCGAGCGGATGATGGCTTGTGTGCGGCCAAGCTGCTTTTCGTCGATCTCCATGCTGCCCAGTTTCCCTGCATCCATGCCCGGGAGCATGCCTAAAATTTCCTGCATGGAGCCCATGTCCTTCATTTGCTCCATCTGGTCGAGATAGTCCTCCAGCGTAAACTCGTCTCCACGAAGTTTGGACTCCAGCTCGTGTGCCTTTTTTTCATCGAAGGCGGTCTGCGCTTTTTCGATAAGGGTAAGCATATCGCCCATGCCCAAAATGCGCGAGGCCATGCGGTCGGGGTGGAACGGCTCGATATCGGTAAGCTTTTCGCCCGTGCCACTGAATTTGATGGGCTTGCCCGTCACCGCCTTGACGGAGAGGGCCGCGCCGCCGCGGGTATCCCCATCGAGCTTGGTGACGATCACGCCCGTGATGCCGAGCTTATCGTTGAAGGTTTTTGCAACGTTGACCGCGTCCTGTCCCGTCATCGCGTCCACGGTCAATAAAACTTCCGCCGGATGCACGGCGTTGCGAATGGCTGCGATCTCGTCCATCATCGCCTCGTCGATGTGTAGCCGGCCAGCGGTATCGAGGATAACGAGGTCACATAGGCTGCGCCTGGCTTCCCCAATGGCAAGCATAGCGGTTTCGACGGGATTGGCCTTGCCGCGCTCAAACACGGGCACGCCCACGCGGCCGCCCACGATCTTTAACTGATCGATCGCTGCCGGCCGGTAAATATCGCATGCGACGAGCATGGGCGATTTGCCGTATTGCTTTTTCAAATAGCCCGCAAGCTTGCCGGCCATCGTGGTTTTTCCCGCACCCTGCAGGCCCGCGAGTAAAATGACTGAGGGGGTCGTCGAGCCGAACTCAAGCTTGGCGTTTGCGCCGCCCATGAGAGCGGTTAACTCCTCGCTTACAATTTTGACCACATGCTGGCCGGGCGTGAGGCTTTCGAGCACCTCCACCCCCACGGCGCGCGCGCTCACGGTGTTAATGAAATCCTTCACGACCGCGAAACTGACATCCGCCTCCAGCAGCGCGAGCTTCACCTCGCGCATCGCCTCGCGTACGTCCTTTTCGGATAGTTTGCCACGGCCGGAGAGCTTTTTAAATACGTTTTGCAGTTTTTGCGAAAGGCTGTCAAACGCCATCGCTGCCCTCTATCCTTTCGAGCAGTTGCGCGAGCTGCGCGCAAACCGCCGGGTCCTTTAGTGTCACGATCAACGCGCGCAAACGCGCTGCAATCTCAAGATCGCGTTTGAGCAGGCCGAGTTTCTGCTCGCAATCCATGATCTGCGCCTCGCCCCGCACGAGCGCATCGCGCACGGCTTGGCGGGAAACGCCCTCCCGCTCCGCGATTTCAGCGAGAGAAAGATCCTCATCGAAATGCAGCTGCATGAGAGCTCGCTGGCGCTGCGTCAGCAGCCCGCCGTAATAATCGAGCAAAAGCCCTGTTTGGGTCCGTCTGTCCATTTAGCCGCGCTCCGGTGTAAAGGCATTTTGCTTTACACCTTAGCTATTATATGCTCTTTTGCGCGTTTGTCAAGGCAATTTTCGTTGGAACTTCGCTTACAAAAGCGCTCCCGCATAGGCGTCTGCATCGAAGGGCTGGAGGTCTTCAATCCCTTCGCCCACGCCCACGAAGCGCACAGGAAGGCCCAACTCCTGCTTGATGGCGACAGCCATGCCGCCCTTGGCGGTGCCGTCGAGCTTAGTCAGGATCACGCCCGTGAGGCCGGTCGTTTCCATAAAGGCGCGCGCCTGAGCGATTGCATTTTGCCCGGTCGATGCATCGAGCACCAATAGCGCCTCCACGGGGATGCCCGGCAGCTCGCGCTCGAGCACGCGGCGGATTTTTGAAAGCTCGCTCATGAGGTTCTTCTTGTTGTGCAGCCGCCCGGCGGTATCGCACAAAAGCAGATCGCAGCCCCTGGCTTTAAAGGATGCCGCGGCGTCGAACACGACTGCCGCCGGATCCGCACCCTCGTTGTGTTTGACGATGGGCACCCCCGCACGGGCAGCCCAGACCGTGAGCTGCTCCGCCGCCGCCGCGCGGAAGGTATCCGCCGCGGCCATCATGGGCTTGCGTCCTTGCGCATTGTAGTGGTGCGCGAGCTTGCCAATGGAGGTCGTTTTACCCACGCCGTTGACGCCGACGATAAGGAGCACCGCAGGGCCTTCATCGGCCGCAAAAGCGCCCGGCGCACGCATGCGCTCGGCAAGCATCTCCCGAAGCTGCGCCCGCGCACCGGAGCGATCCCGGATGCGCTTCTCATCAAGAGCGGCGCGCAACTCCTCGACGAGGTTCATTGCGACGTCCACGCCCATGTCGGCAACGATCATCGCTTCTTCCAAATCGTCAAAGAAGGCGGCGTTGATGCGCTCCTCCCCGGCGAACAGGCCCGCGAGCAACCCACCGCCGGTGTTGCGCAGCGTGCTCTTTAGCTTTTCCAGAAACGATTTCTTCTCCTCCATGTTCCCTCCTTATGCGTCAAAACGGGCGCTGACAACCTTGGAGATGCCCTTTTCCTCCATCGCCACACCGTAGAGGGCGTTGCAGACCTCCATGCTGCCCTTGCGGTGCGTGATGAGGATGAATTGCGTATCCTTGGAATAGTTCCTGACGTACTGCGCCACGGTGGAAACGTTCACCTCGTCCAGAGATGTTTCGATCTCATCCAGGATGCAAAACGCCGTGGGCTTGAGCTTCAAAATAGCAAACAGCAGGGCGATGGCCGTCAGCGCCCGCTCACCGCCCGAGAGGAGCGAGAGCAGCTGCAGCTTCTTGCCGGGCGGCTGTGCGATGATATCGATGTTGCAGTTGAGGATGTCGTTTTTATCCGCAAGGACGAGCTCAGCGCGGCCGCCGCCGAACAGCTCCGCGAAGGTCGCGGCGAAGTTCTCCTGTATGCGTGTGAACTGCCGCGTGAACTCCGCCTCCATGGTGGAGACAAGCTCGTCGATCAGCCTGCGCAAATCCGCCTCAGCCGCGACGAGGTCCTCATACTGCACGCTGAGCGAATCGAAGCGCTCCTTGACGGCCTTGTAATCCTCGATGGCGTTTACGTTCACATCGCCCAAAGCGCGGATTGCCTTTTTCAGCTCGTCGATGCGCACATGTGAGGCGGTGACGGCGATTGCGCGCCGGAAGGGCTGTGCATTTTCGTAGGTGAGCTCGTAATCCGCCCAGATGCGGTCCTGCATGGCCTTGAGTTCCATTTCCGTCCGGCTCAGGTTGAGTTCAGCCTGATGGCTGCGTTCGCGAAGCTGGCGAAGTTCCTCCGCACCTGCTTCACGCCGCGCGCGCAGTTCATCGAGCGCGCTCAGGTGGCGCGCGCGCTCCTCCTCCATGTTATGGAGGCGGTCGGTCTGCGCATTGACCTCGCGCCGCTCGGTGAGGATGGTGCTGTCCACCGTCTGCATTTGGGTTGTGAGCGCATCGAACTGCTCCCGGCAAGTATCGCGCGTGGTCTTCTCCTTGGCAAGGAGCGAGACGATGTGCGCTTCTTCCTTCTTTAAGCGCTCAAGCTCCGCGCCGAACGCGGCAAGCTCCTTCCCTGCTGCGGCGGCCGCGACGCGCATATCCGCCACCTCGGTGGCCCGCTTCGCATAAGCCTGGCGCGAGAGGGTTAAGCGCTCCTGCGCGGCCTTGATATCCTCGCGCGTGGCGGTGTTTCCTTCTTCAATTTCGCTGCGATCACGCTCGGCGTCGCGGAACTGGCCCTCGATGTTTTCAATGTCGTCGCGGATACGGCCGATCTCCGCCTCTGCCTCTACGCGCTCGTCCGAGGCGGCATCCACGTATTTATCGATGATCTCCAATTTCTCCGCGTGCGCGGCGATCTCCACATCCTTGGCGTGCAGCGCCTGTGTATGGCGGGAAAGCGCCTCATTCGCGTCAGCAAGCTCCGCCTCGAGCGCCTGCGTGCGCGCATTGAGCCGCTCCTGTTCGCGCACGAGCGCGGCGTTGCGCGCCTGAAGCTCATCGATCTCCCGCGCGCGCCCCACGATGCTGAACTCCTTCTTCTGCAGGCTGCCGCCCGTCATGGAGCCGCCGGGGTTGATGATATCCCCCTTGAGCGTCGCGATGCGCAGGTTTGATTTTACCCTTTTATTGATTTCAATGCCCGCGGCAAGATCGTCCACGATCAGCGTGCGGCCAAGCAGGTTCTCCATTACGCCGCGGTAGCGCTCCTCAAAGCCGACCAGTTCGCTTGCGACGCCCACGAAGCCCGGCACTGCGCATGCCGCGCGCTCGCGCTCATCCAACAGGCGCGCTCGCATGGCGGAAACCGGCAAAAAGGTCGCCCGGCCGTACTCGCGCTTCCTGAGATACTCGATGACGGCCTTCGCGTCCTCTTCGGTGGCAGTCACGATGTTTTGCAGCGCTGCGCCCAGAGCCATTTCAATTGCCGTCTCATACTGCGCGGGCACGCGAAGTAGTTCCGCCACCACGCCTTCCATGCGGCGTTTAAGAGAGACATCGCGTTCGCTGTCGCGCAAAAGGTTGCGCACGCTTGCATAATAGCCTTCGTGCGCGCGTCTCATTTCCACGAGCACCTTCAATCGCGCGCTGCCCGCTTCCGCCTGCTGCTCCGCCAGACGCGCAGCCTCGCGCGTCTCGCGCAGGCTTTGGTTGGTTTCATTGAGGGAATACACCGCCTCGTTTTTCGCCTGTTCCATTTCGGCGCGCTCTGCCCGAAGCCGCGCATCGAAGGCGGAGGCTTCCTCATATTCCCGCGCGAGCCTCAGGCTTTTTTCCTCAATAGCGCCCTTGCCCACCTCGATCTCTTTGATGCGCGCCTCAAGCGTGCCTCGCATGGTATCGAATCGGGAGAGGACGATCCTCGCATCGGACAGGCGATTGAGCGCCGCGATCATCTCGTTCTTCTGTTCCTCAAGCGCTTCGTCGCTCGCCTGAATTTCAGATTCCATCACCGCCAGCGCCGTGCCTGCATCCCGCAGCTTCGCCTCGTCCTCATCAAAGGCCGAGCGCCTTTTCGCATATAGATCTGCCTTATCGCCGATCTCGCGGTTGAGCGCATCGATCGCCGCCGAATTCTCGTCGATGGCGGCCTGCGCGCGTTCCCGCTCGCGAATAAGCCCAGCAAGCTTCTCTTGAAAAACCTTGGATTCGCCCGCGCGCTCCTCTACGCCGCTGGTGAGCGCGAGGAGTTTCGATTGCACCTCGCTGATGGTCACATTGAGTGCGCGCTCGCGCTCTTCCTCCCCCGCGCAGCCACGCGCAAGCTCGCCGTCAAGCGCGGCCAAACGAGCGATCTCCTCATTAGCTTGTTCGAGGGTCCCACCGAGGGTTTTGAGCTTCTCGCCCAAGCGGTCATATTGATAAAGAAAGACGTTGATTTCGATTTCCCGCAGCTCGTCGCGGTATTTGAGATACTCGCGCGCGGCCTCGCTCTGCTCCTCAAGCGGGCCCACCTGCTTGCCCAGCTCGCCAATAATGTCGTTCAAGCGCTCGAGGTTCAAGCGCGTGTTCTCCAGTTTGCGCTCGGCTTCCTCCTTGCGCACGCGGTATTTCATGACGCCCGCCGCTTCCTCAAAGGCGTTGCGCCGGTCCGCGGATTTGTTGGAGAGGATCTCTTCGACCTTGCCCTGGCCGATGATGGAGTAACCCTCGCGGCCTACGCCCGTATCGCGGAACAGCTCGAAGATATCCTTCCTGCGGCAGGATTGGCGGTTGATAAAATACTCGCTCTCGCCCGAGCGGTACATCCGCCGCGTGACGGCCACCTCGGTATAATCGGCCGCAAGCTCGCCGTCCTCATTGTCAAACACGAGGGAGACCTCGCAATAGGAAAGCGCCTTTTTCGCTTCCGTGCCGTTGAAGATGATATCCTCCATCTTTGCGCCGCGCAGCGCCCTTGCGCTTTGCTCGCCCAACACCCAACGCACAGCATCCGCGATGTTGCTTTTGCCGCTGCCGTTCGGGCCGATGATTGCGGTGATGCCATCCTCGAATTGCAGCTCCGTTTTACGGGCAAAGGATTTGAACCCGTACATTTCAAGCTTGATCAGTCTCAAATGAAGCTCTACCTTCCGTTCAATCTAAAAGGCCGAAGGTCGCAAGCGCCGCGCGCGCAGCCTTCTGCCCCGCCTCCTGTTTGGTACGCCCCTCGCCCATGCTCACAGGGATGCCCGCGATGCTTACTTCCATCGTGAACACCTTGCTGTGGTCCGGGCCGGACGACCCCGTGAGACGGTAGGCAATCGCCCCCATGTGGCGCTTTTGTATATATTCCTGAAGCATAGTTTTGTAATCCTTGAGCGCGCCGCCCTTGAGCATCTCATCGACGCCTGCGTCGACGAAGTTCAAGATGAACGCGCGAGCGATTTCCATGCCGCCGTCGATATACAAAGCGCCGATCACCGCCTCGAGCGCGTCGGATAAAATCGATGGCTTATCCAAACCGCGCGCCACCTCGCACAGCGCTCCTTCGCAGACCGTCTGTGCGCGAAGGCGCGTCATAGCTCCCTCGTCAAAATCAGGGAAACGCCGGTAAAGGTGTTCGCTCACGCACAGCTCCAGCACGGCGTCGCCTAAAAACTCGAGACGCTCGTTGTGCGATAACGCCCGGCAATCCCCTTTGACGTAGGATGTATGGGTCATGGCCGTATCCAAAAGCGCTGGATCCCGGAAGCTGTAATTCAGCTTGGCTTCAAGCTCGGCGAGGCGTTTTCTTCGTTCGAAATCCAAGTTGCCTCCCATATGCCAAAAGGAGCCGCCCGAAAATGCCCACGATCGGAAAACCGGCGGTGGCCCCTAATGCTTTGTATGAATGATTGCGATAAAAACAACCTGCAAAGGGGGCGCGCCGCGCCTACGTGCATTTCCTGACAGCCCCGTTGGCGTTACTTTCTCGTCATTTCGTGATGAACTTGACGATATCGCCCACTGTGCGAATGCCCGGGAGGTCATCATCCGGGATTTCGATGCCGTATTCCTGCTCGAGATCCATGATGAGTTCGACTACGTCGAGCGAGTCCGCCTTGAGATCCTCGATGAGCTTCGACTCCATCGTAATGCTCTCTTCTGGAAAATCGAGCTGCTTGGCTATCACAGCCCTGACCTTTTCAAATTCCATGCAAACACTCCTTTCAGAATAGTATCAGTTTAGCCGCCGCGCGGATTTCTGTCAATCCTCCATCTCGGGCAGGGTGGCAATCGCCTGGGCAATCGCCTCGTTGACGGAGCTTGCCGCAAACGCGCGCGCCTGCATAAGTGCCGAGCGAAAAGCCTTCCCGTCTGAGCTGCCGTGCGCCTTGACGACGCAGCCGTCGATTCCAAGCAGCGGCGCGCCGCCGACCTCTTTATAGTCCATCTTTTTCTTGAGTCGTTTGAAAGCGGGCTTGGCGAGCGCCGCGCCCAGCGCGGAGCGCGCATCCGCCTTCAACTCGCACTTGAGCATAGAGAAGATCACCTCGCTCATGCCCTCCGTATGTTTGAGCACGACGTTGCCCACGAACCCGTCGCACACGAGCGCGTCGTAATCGCCCGAGAGAATGTCCCGCGCTTCGCAGTTGCCCGCAAAATGGATGGGTGCCTGCGCGAGCAAAGCGTAGGCCGCCTTGGTGAGCTCGTTCCCCTTCCCCTCTTCCGCGCCGTTGTTCAATAGGGCTATGCGGGGTGCCGCAACGTCCATCGCGCGCTTCATGTACGCATCTGCCATCACGCCGAACTGCTGCAGGTAAGCGGGTTTGGAATCCGTATTCGCACCGCAGTCGATGAGCATGATCCACGTTCCCTTTACCGTAGGCAGAAGCGGCGCCAGCGCGGGGCGTTTGACGCCCTTGATGCGGCGAACGATCAGCGTCGCCCCGGTGAGCAGCGCGCCGGTGCTGCCGGCTGAGACGATGCAGTCCGCCTGCTTCTCCGCCACGAGCTGCAGCGCCTGCACGAGGGAGGAGTTCTTTTTGCGCTTGACGGCGAGCGTTGGCTGCTCGTGATTATCGATCACCTCCGGCGCGTCAAGCACGCTCAAGCGCGCGGCATCGTATTCCCTGCCCGCAAGCATCTCGCGCAGCGTTTCCTCCTTCCCGCAGAGGATCAATGAAATGTCGTCGAACTCATGGAGTGCTTCCATGGCACCCTCCACGGCGGCGGCGGGCGCATGATCCCCGCCAAAGGCGTCCAGTGCGATGCGTATCATAGCGAATGAATCCTTTTCCTGTTTTATTTATGCTTGATTTTGAGGGATAGTTTAGCACAATAGATAAAGTTTAGCAAACCACAAAAGGGCTTCCCGCGCGGGGAAGCCCAATGTCGTCGGAATGCCGGGGGTGATCAGGCTTTCTCTTCTGCCTTGATGACCTGCTTGCCGTCGTAATAGCCGCAGCTCTTGCACACCCTGTGGGCGAGCTTCGCCTCGTGGCACTGGGGGCACTCGACAATGCCCGGGAGGGACAGCTTCCAAACGCTGCTCCTACGGGAATTCCGCCTCGCCTTGGATGTTCTTTTCTTGGGGACCGCCATGATCACACCTCCTTATCGTCTTCGAGCAAGCTCCTGAGCTTGAGGAACGGGTTGATGGTTTCTTCCTCGTCCTGCTCACGCACGCAGGCGCACTGCGCAGTATTCAAGTCGCACCCGCACATCGGGCACAGTCCGCGGCAATCCTTCGCGCACAGGCTATAACCCGGCATGTTGAGAAGGATTGTATCGCGCAAAAGATCGTCGAAGTCCAACTCCTCGCCCGCAAAGGGATACGCTTCATCCCCGTCGCCCGTGTTCTTTGCGAAACGCTCCTGGAAATCCGCTTCGAAAGGCTCGATGAACGTTTTGCCGCAACGCGCGCACGCGCTGTGGAAAGCGGTTGACGCCTTTCCCTCTACAGGGAAGCCGCTGCCATCGAAGGAGTATTCCACGCTGACCCTTACGGGCGAAGCGAAGCGGATCTCCCTGCCCTGGTAGGCAAAGTCCTCAAGGCGTTCGCTAAGCTCGGCGGCGCTCTGATGGCCCGGGAGCTTCAGCTCCCGCGAAACGTTGAGCTTCATCAAAATTCGACCTCGTCTATTTTATCCATTGACAAATTGTTTGTCAACCATATTATTTGCCGGTTTGCCGGGTTTCAGCCTTACTTGGAAGCCAGCGCGGCTGTATCCCTGGCGATAACCATCTCCTCGTCCGTCGGGATCACAAAAACCTTCACGCGGCTACCCGGACGGCTGAGCTCAACCTCCTCGCCGCGGGGGCAGGTGAGGTTGTAATCGAAGTCCACGTCCACGCCGAGGAACTCAAGGCCTTGAAGAGAACGCTCGCGCACCACGCGGTCGTTCTCGCCCACGCCCGCAGTAAACACGATCGCATCCACGCCGCCCATCGCCGCCGCATACGAGCCGATGTATTTCTTCACTTTGTAGCAGAACGTATCGACCGCGAGTTTCGCACGCGCGTTGCCGGCGATCGCAGCATCGTCCAAATCGCGAAAATCGCTTGAAACGCCGGAGATGCCGAACACGCCGCTCTTTTTATTCATGTACTCGTCCATCTGTTCGCAATCGAAATCCATGCGGCGCATCATGTAGGTGACGAGCGCCGGATCGATATCTCCGCAGCGCGTGCCCATGGGCAGGCCCTCGAGCGGCGTGAGGCCCATCGAGGTATCCACGGATCCGCCGTCCTTGATGGCGGCGATGCTGGAACCGTTGCCCAGGTGGCAGGTGATGACTTTCGTGCCTTCAGCCGGACGGCCGAGTTTTTCAATGGCGCGCGCTGAGACGTAGCGGTGGGAAGTACCGTGGAAGCCGTAGCGGCGAATCATCAACTCTGTGTACGCTTCGTAGGGGAGGCCGTAGATGAACGCCTCAGGCGGCATCGTTTGATGGAATGCCGTGTCAAAAACCGCGACCATCGGCACGTGGGGCATGATCGCGCGGCAGGAGCGGATGCCCATGAGGTTTGCCGGGTTGTGCAGAGGGGCAAGCACGGAGAGCTTTTCGATCTCATCGATGAGCTCATCCGTAATCAAAACGGATTGGGAGAAGCGCTCGCCGCCGTGCACCACGCGATGGCCGACCGCACCGATCTCGCACATGTCCTTCACAACACCGATCTCCGGATCCGAAAGAGTATCCAGCACCATACGGATCGCGTCGGTATGGTCCTTCATTTCAGAAAGGAACTCATGCTTGCTTTGCCCCGCGGGCTTGTAGGTGAGCTTCGAGCCGCCGATGCCGATGCGCTCGCAAAGGCCTTTGGCGACGGCCTCGCCGCTCTCGACATTGATGAGCTGGTACTTGAGCGAGGAGCTTCCGGCGTTGATGACGAGTATGATCATTTCTAATTCCCTCCTCAGGCCTGCTGTGCCTGAACCGTTGTGATGGCGACGACGTTGAGGATATCCTCAACGCTGCAACCGCGCGAGAGATCGTTGATCGGGCGCGCGAAGCCCTGGCAGATGGGGCCGACCGCCTCCGCCCCCGCTAGCCGCTGCACGAGTTTGTAACCGATGTTGCCTGCCTGAAGGTCCGGAAAGACCAACACGTTGGCGCAGCCCGCGACGGGGCTTCCGGGGCATTTGAGCTTGCCGACAGACTCCACAAGCGCGGCGTCCGCCTGTAGCTCACCATCCACATTGAGCGCGGGCGCAAGCTCCTTGACCAGGGCAGTCGCGCGGGCGACCTTGTCGACATTATCGTGCTTGGCGCTGCCCTTAGTAGAGAAGGAGAGCATCGCTACGCGCGGCTCGATGCCGCACAGCGCGCGCCCGGTCTCCGCCGAGGAAATGGCGATGGCGGCAAGCTGCTCAGCGGTGGGTTCGATGTTCACCGCGCAGTCGCCGAAGATGAGTACGCCCTCGTCGCCATATTTTTTATTGGGTACTTCCATCACGAAACAGCTCGATACGGTAGAGATGCCTTTTGCCATCTTGATGATTTGCAGGCCTGGGCGCAGCGTGTTGCCCGTCGTGTTGATGGCGCCGGCAACCATGCCATCGGCCTTGCCATCCTTGATGAGCATCGCGCCGAAAAAGAGGGGGTCCTTCATTTGCTCGAGTGCCTTTTCAGGCGTGACGCCCTTTTCCTTGCGCATTTCGTAAAACCATTGCACATAGCGCTCAAAGTCCGGGGAAGCCGCGGGATCGATGATCGCAACGCCCTGAAGATCGACGTTGAAGCGCGCGGCAACCGCTTCGACCTGACGCGGATCGCCCAGCAGCGTCACGCGCGCGATGCCCGCCTCGATGATCTTCTGCGCCGCCTGCACGGTGCGCTCCTCCGTCCCCTCCGGCAACACGATATGCTTGGGGTCGGCCTTCGCCCTCTGCCTGATTGTATCAAGGACAGACATTGTGGTTTTCTCCTTTCCGGTTCGAGAAGTCGGGTGTTGTCCCGAATAGATATTATATCACAAGCGTCCGTCCAATAGAACCGCCGCTTTGAAGATTTTTTGCGTATTAACCGCCAAAAACGCGCTTTTTCCGTTGCCGGATCCATAGATATGTTATAATTGTTCAAAACGACCGGAGGGTGGCGGATGAAACCCTGCCTTGGCATCATCGCAGAATACAACCCCTTTCACAACGGCCACCGCTATCAACTCGATCGGGCGCGGGCGCTTGTTCCGGGCGCGCGCGTCGCCATCGCGATGAGCGGCAGCTTCACACAGCGCGGGGAACCTGCCTGCGTAGATAAGTTTACACGGGCGCGCTGGGCGCTTCTGTGCGGTGCAGACATCGTCTTCGAGCTGCCCACATCCTTCGCGCTTGCGAGTGCGGAGCGTTTCGCGCTCGGCGGTGTCGGCGTTCTCGGCGCCACAGGTCTGGTAGACGCACTCTGTTTTGGCGCGGAGGATGCTGACATTGCCCTGCTTCGCCGCATGGCGCGCATGCTCGGCTGCGAAAGCGGCGCGCTTGGGGAGCGCTTGCGCATACACCTCTCGCGCGGCAAATGTTTCCCCGCGGCGCGCGCTGCGGCAGTATTGGACGCGCACGGCGCGGGCGAAGAAAAGGGCCTCAAACGCGCGTTGTTATCCCCCAACAACATCCTCGCGCTCGAGTACATCAAAGCGATTGATGCGCTCTATCCGGATATGCGCCCAATTCCCATTGCACGCCTTGGCGCGGGGCACGATGCCGCCGCGGCAGAGGACGGCTTCGCGAGCGCATCCGCCCTGCGCGCGGCACTCGCGCGCGCGCAGACGGCCTTTATTGAACCGTTCGTGCCGGATATCGTCCACACAGACATCCTTTCCCTCGAAGCGCAGAGGCGCATCCCCTGCACGGCTGACGCCCTCTCTGATGCGTTTCTTTACGCGCTCCGGCGGCTTCCCCTCACACAGCTCGAGCGCCTGCCCGACGTGGCGGAAGGCCTGCACAACGCGCTATTTCGTGAGGCGCGGAACTGTACGAACTACCTCGATGTTCTACAAGCGCTCAAATCCAAGCGTTACACCGCCGCGCGCCTCCGGCGTATTCTGGCGTGCGGGCTCATCGGCCTCACCAAGGAGCAGCAACGCGCTTTCCCCTCCCCGCCCTACCTTCGCGTGCTGGGCGTAAGAAAAGATGCGACAAGCCTGCTCTCGGAGCTTTCCCGAACGGCAACTCTGCCGATCGTCACCTGTAAGGCGGAATACGACGCGCTCGAAGCCGGTGCGCGCGAATCGCTTGCGCTCGATCTTTTCGCCGGAGAAGTGCTCGCCATGGCCTCCCCCTCCCCCGTTCCAGCCGCCTATGAGTTTGCCCGCCCGCTGATGATGGTGTAAGGCCGGCGTTATTCCCGCGCGCGGAGCATACATTTGATGTATGAGAAAGCGCATCGTTTTTATTGCCTGCGCCGCACTGTGCGCGCTGCTGATCGTCTTTAACCGTGAGGCGGCCGAGGCCGCGCGCGCAGCGTTTCAGCTGTGGCAAAACGTGCTGCTCCCCTCCCTGCTTCCCTTTTTCGTGTGCGCTCGCATCATGCAATCGAGCGGCGCCCTGCAGCCCTCGGATCCGGTGGCGCTCTTTGCGCTCGCCTTCCTTTCCGGCGCGCCTTCAGGGGCGCGCTTGTGCGCCGCGTTCGAGCCCAACGAGCGCTTCCCCCACGGACCGACTCTTGTGGCCGCCTCCCTCAATACGCTCAGTCCCGTTTTCGTTTGCGGCACCTACGCCGCGGTTTTGCTCGGCGCGCCTGCGTTCGCCATTCCGCTCATCGCGGGTCAGCTCATCAGCGCGCTGGCGTTCTTCGGCCTGTGCATTCGTCTGGACGTGCTGGACATGAAGAAGCACGCGGCCTTCCAGCCGGTCCCCCTTTCAAAGCTGTTGCCCAGCGCCGTGACGGATGCAATCAGCTCTCTGCTTGGCATCTGCGGCACGGTGGTGTTCTTTACGGTGCTTGAAACCATGTTTGACGCCGTGGGGCTCACGCGCCTGATCACCTGGCCTGCACGCATGCTCGTCAGCGCGCTCGGCGGCAAGGAGGGCGCCGTGACGGCCGCATTTGCGGCTCTAATCGAGGTTGCTTCCGGCGCAAACGAACTTGCCCAATCCGGCATGGCGCCGCGCGCGCTCATCACGGTTTCCGCCTTCGCCTTCACGTTTGGCGGACTGTGCGTGGCCGTGCAGTCGATGCTCTTCATGCATATCGATTTTAAGCATTATGTGCTCGGTAAAGCCGCGCAGGCGTCCCTTTCGGCGCTCATCGCCTTTTTCCTGTTCCCGCTGAGCGCCCGAGGCGTCCAAAGTGCGGGGGCAAGCCTCGACGATGTGCTGAGCAACGCCCTTTCCGCGGGCGTGCTCTTCGCAGTGTCCCTCTTTGCGATGGGGCTTGTGCTGCTGCTGTGCGCGTTTCGCCGGCGCGTCTCCCTGTGGAAAAAGGACGAATAGAAAATACGGCCTCGCATTAAGCGAAAGCCGTATCTGATTTACGTGATAGCTAATGCCGATTACTCTTCGTCATCGAACTCCATATCTTCAACCTTCTTTTTACGGCCAAAGAGCCGCGAGAAGATAGAGCCGGACTCCTCCTCTTCCTCATCGTCGTACTCATCGTCAAACTCGTTTTCAGGCACAGGCGCGACGGCACGAGCGCGCTGGTGTTCTGCCGGCTGACGCTGCGGCAGCGGCGGCGCGGACGGCGCCACCTGCGTGGGCTGCGCGCCCGGCTGCGCCAAATCGGCACGCACGTCGAGATCGCGGCGGTTGATGGCGACGAGCTGCTTGTATTCGGTGAGGAAATTCTCAAGGTCGCGCAGAACGTCATCCGCATATCTCTTGGCGTTGTCAAAAACCATGCCCGCGTTCGCCTCGGCCTTGAGGGCGAGGAGCTTCGCGCGGCGCTGCGCCTCCTGATAGATTTCATCCTCGGAGATGAGCCGCTCGTATTCCATCTGCGCCTTGGCCTGGATGCTCTGCGCGGTGGCGTTGGCTTTGGCGACGAGCGCTTCGGAATCGATTTGCGCCTTGCTCACGATGTCCTTGGCGTGTTCCCCGGCGTTGTCGATCATCGTCTGGGACTCGATGATCACCGAGTTCGCGCGGCGGATATCCTCCGGAATGGTCACCTTGAGGTCGCCGATCAGATCCATGATCTCATCCGCGCCGATGATGCGCTTGTTCGCGCCGCCGCCGATCTTGGGGCGTGGGCTGTTTTCGATCAAATCCTCGAGCTGACCGATGATCGTAAATATCTGCATGTTCTGCGCGTTATTGCTCATCTTCTTTCAACCTTTCCAAGATGTATTGATATATCCGATCCGGCACGAGCGTGCCGATATCCGCACCATATCGCAAAAGCTCCCTGACCGCGCTGGAGTTGACGTGCGAAAGCTCCTGCGGACAGTTGAAATAAACCGTTTTCACCTGCGGCGCGAGTAGCCGGTTGTAGGCTTCGAACTCGACCTCGTAGGCATAATCGGCGGCGTTGCGAAGTCCCCGAACGATGAACTGCGCGCCCGTAGCCTGCGCGTAGCACGCGGTGAGGCCCTCGAAACTTTCGGCCGTGGCGTTTTCCAGCCCCGCCTGAGCGATTGCAAGGCGAATCATCTCCACCCGCTCCTCCACCCCAAAGCGCGCGCTTTTCCGGGAGTTGTTGAGGACGCACACGCATACTTCGTCGAACACTGAGGCTGCGCTTTCGAGCACCGCGAGGTGCCCGCGCGTAAACGGATCGAAACTGCCGGGAAAGAGGGCGCGTTTTAGCATATTGGAGCCTCCCTGTAAAACGAAAGCGCGGCCTCCCCATAAAAGCGCCTGTCCGCCAGGACAAAGCCCGCGGGCGCTTCAGGCGCTTCCTTGGCGCGGTGTTCTGCCACCACAACGAAACCTGGCTGCAGCAAGTCCGCACCGGACAGTGCCGCGAGCGCCATGGGAATCAAGCCGCCGCCATAGGGGGGATCGAGGAACACGAGGTTGAACTTGCGCCCCATGAGCGCCGCGCGCTTAATGGCCATCGCATAATCCAAACAGGTCAGCGTCGTTTGCTCCTCGAAGCGCAGCTTCTTAACGTTTGCCTCCAATGTGGAAAATGCATCGCGCGAGGCATCGTTGAGCAAGGCGAACTTCGCGCCCCGCGAAACGGCCTCAAGCCCCAGCGCGCCGGAACCCGCGAACAGGTCGAGCACAACCGCACCCGGCACCTCGTATTGAAGGATGCCGAACAGCGACTCGCGAACTCGCTCGAGCGTAGGCCTCGTGAATGCGCCCTCCGGCGTGCGGATGAGCGTGCCCCGCTTTTCCCCCGCGATAATGCGAACGTTTCCGTATCCTTTCATCCCGATATTGTAACATTGCACGCAAGGTGCATACAAGCGTTATTGTTGATTCTTAACAATAATTCCATTGTTTGCCGCCAATCTTGGGTAAGCCGAGCGTCGCAGTTGCGCTATTTTTGCTCGTAGGCAACTTTTCCATCGATGAGCGTGAGCACGCAGCGGCTGCGAAAATCCAGCGGGTTGCCGTTGAACACGGCGACGTCTGCATCCTTCCCCGCCTCGAGCGAACCTACGCGGTCCTCAATGCCCACGATTTTCGCGGCGTTGATGGTAATGCTGCGCAGCGCTTCGGACTCGGGCAGACCCTCGCGCACAGCAAGGGCGGCGCATATGGGCAGATATTGCTCCGGAATCACGGGCGAATCGGTCATCATCGCAAATTCGATGCCGTTCTCCCAAAGGATGCGCGGCGCCTCGAAGGTGAGGTTCTTAAGCTCGATCTTGCTGCGCTCGGAGAGCAGCGGGCCGACGATGATCCCCTCGCACGAACCCTGCAAGGCCTCCTTGATGAACTGAGGAATCATATAGCCTTCTGTACAGTGCTCGATGGTGTAGCGCACGTTGAATTCACGGCAGATGCGGATGAGCGTGAGGATATCATCCGCGCGGTGCGCGTGAATTTTGAACTTGAGCTCGCGGCGCAGGATCTTGACCATCATCTCGAGGCCCAAATCCCGTTGGGGCGCCTTCTCCGGGTCGAGCTTTCCGCGCTCGAGCTTTTTTTCGTACTCCTGCGCATCCGTGAGCGCCTTGCGGAAAATCGCCGCCGTCGCCATGCGCGTCTCGGGCGTCTTG
>CAYNDC010000003.1:0-19259 GCA_964396085.1 uncultured Clostridium sp.
GCCACGACGGCTCGCTTTCAACCGCGCACGCCAACTCCCCGCGCGACGTCATCGCAAGGCTTGAAACCATGGTCATGATGACCGGTGCGGAAATGCCCATGATCGCCATCCGCAGCCAAATCGCCTCCGCGCTCGACATCGTCGTCCAGCAATCGCGTTTGAGGGACGGCACGCGCCGTGTAACCTCGATTAGCGAAATCACGGGCATGGAGGGCGACACCATCTCCATGCAGGATATTTTTGTATACGAAACCGACGGCTCGCGGGATGCGATGGGACGCTTCAACGGCGCCTTCCGCGCAACGGGCATCCATCCGCGCTGCGTGCGCAAGATCCGCTCGAACGGCGTTGCTGTCAACGAGGAATGGTTTGAGTGAGTAAGGGGATCCGATGGAACTGCTGTTTTTAGTAATCGCCGCAGCGCTTTTCATGTTCACGCTCCTCACGGGCGTGCTCAAGCTGGCGTATGCCGACAGGATGACCGCGCAGCGCCGCCTCGCTTTGTTCGAGCGCAAGCAGCCAAAGGATGAGCTGCGCCGCCGCGTGCGCAACTCGCGCAGGCGCATGCCCATCAAAATATCCCAGGTTCTGCGCGACCAGCTCGCGAGCGCGGGTGTTCCCATGCGTGCGGAGGAGTATATGAGCGCGTGGGTCACGCTGGCGGTCGGCCCGGCTGTGGTTGCGGCGCTCCTGGGCGCGCGTGCGCTCATCTGCGTGCTGCTCGCGGCGGTGGGGCTGCTTTTACCCCCGTTTTACGTGAGCACCTCGCGCAAAAAACGCATCAAGGCGTTTGAAAACCAGCTTGGGGACGCTGTCACCAGCATGAGCAACTGCCTCAAATCCGGCTTGACTTTCCAGCAGGGCATGCTCAGCATCGCCGATCAAATGCCCGAACCGGTTTCGGGCGAGTTCGCGCGCACCATCCGCGAGGTGCAGTTGGGCAGCACCATGGATACGGCTCTCAACAACATGGCGCGCCGCATGCCAAGCCCCGACCTCAAGCTGCTGGTCACGGCGATTTTAATCTCCCAGCAGGTCGGCGGCAGCCTGAGCGAGGTGATGGACAGTATCGCCCAGACCATCTCCGACCGGATTAAGATCAAAAACGACGTGCACATGCTCACCTCTCAGGGGCGCATGACGGGCATGATCATCGGCGGGCTGCCCATTGCAATCGGGCTGATCATTTCCGTTATCAACCCGGGCTATATGGACTTTTTCTTTACGACCGAACTCGGAAAAACGCTTCTCCTCGTTGCCGCGGGCATGGAGATCGTCGGCTTTATCGTGATACGCGGCATCATCAACGTCAAGTATTAGGAAAGGAGGGGCGTCTATGGGATTTTTAGCAGCATGCTGCGCTGCCTTGATCTTCGCGTTGACACTCGCGGTGCTCGACGCCCCTTTGAGCGCGTACCGTGCCAAGGCGCGGCGCGTCAGACGGGTTGCAGAGGCCGGCACGCAGCGTTTTGAGGATTTCGAGGGCAGCCTGTTCGATCGTCTGCTCGGCCCCGTTTTGCTCAAGCTCAAGCAGCGCGCCGCGATGCAGCGGGCAAAGCGCGGGGGCAAGGGCGGCAAGCGCAGCGCCGCCGAGGAGAAGCTCGAGCGGCAACTGCGCACGGCCGGCATCTACATGGAGCCGGCAAGCTTCACGCTCATCAAACTGGGCGCGCTCATCGTGTCTCCCTTGGCGGTCCTGCTACTGACTTCGCGCGGGGCACTCGAAACGCAAATAAGGATGCTCCTCGTGCTGGGCGCCGCGATTTTGGGCATGCTCATCCCCTCTTACGCGGTGAAGTTCATCGGGCGCGCCCGGCAGAAATCGATGAGAAAGCAGCTCCCCGATATGATGGATATCCTGAGCGTGAGCATCGACGCGGGCCTCGGCTTTGACGCCGCGCTCAAGCGCGCGCTGGATAAGTTCAAAGGCGCCCTCAAGGAGGAGATGACTGTCGCCTCCATGGAAATATCCATGGGCAAGGCCAGGCGCGATGCGCTTGCCGACATGGCGGAACGCACGGATATCACCGAGCTTCGCATCCTCGTTGCCGCCATCGTGCAAAGCGAACAGATGGGCACGCCTATCAAGAACGTGCTCAAGGCGCAGAGCGCACTGCTACGCGCAACGCGCAAGCAGGCCGCGCAGGAGAAGGGGATGAAGGCGCCTGTCAAGATGATGCTGCCCATGGTCGGATTCATCTTCCCGGTGCTGCTGATCATCCTCATGGGGCCCACGGTTATGAACATTGTGGAGATTTTCAAATGATGAAAAAAAGGCGCGTTCAGGCTTATGCACAGGAAACGTGGATCGGCGAGGCGGATGTGGCGGATACGTTCTTCACCCGCTTCCTCGGGCTTATGGGGCGCTCGCCCATCGAGCGGGCGCTGTGGATCGTGCGGTGTTCGGATATTCATACGTTTTTTATGAAGGAGCCCATCGACGTGGTGTTTCTTTCAAAGGAAGGCAAAGTGCTTCGCGTGATCGAGGCGATGCCGAAAAACAAAGTGAGCGGGGCGGTCAAAGGCGCGTATTCTGTCCTGGAGTTGCCGGCACACGCGCTTAAAAAATGGAATGGCATGGAAATGAGCACGATTTCATTCGTGGAGGAGGGATAGGATGAGCGCTAAAATCGACGAGATGACCCAGTTGCGCACGGGGCTGTCCTATACGCCGGAGAAGCCTGAATTCTCCCCGGCGGTGGGTGGCTATAATCGCAATGAGGTAAACAAATATGTCGAGGAGCAAGCGGCGGATGCCGAAGCGATGCGGCGCGTCTTTTATGAAAAGACGCAGGAGCAGCGCGACGAGCTCGCCCTCCTGAGCGAAGAGAACAGGCGCCTGCGCGTGGCGTTGGATGAGATAACCCCTCTGAGCGCAACGCTCGGTACGGAAACCGCCGGAAACGGCGGAAGCGCCGATGGCGTGGCGGAGGATAACCGCAAGCTCGTTGAGCAGGTGGCGGGGATTCTCAAGGCGCGGCACGAGGCGGAGCTGAGCATGCGGGATGAGCGCGTGAAGGCTGCCGGGAAAGCGCTCGAGGATGCGCGCGCCGAATCCATGCGGCTCACGGTGCTCATCGAGGGCAGGGAGGCGCAGATTGCCAGTCTCAACCGCGCGCTCGCCGAGCTGGAGGAGCAGCGCGCCGCACAAGGCGGCAATGACGAGATTCTGACCGTATTGGCGCAAAAGGAAGCGGAACTTGGCGCGCTTCAGGGCGATTACGCCGTCGCCCTGTTGGAGCGGGACGCGGCGCTTATGCAGGCACAAAACGCGCGCGGGGATGCTTCGGCCGAAATAATAGCGCAGCTCGAAACGCTGCAAAATGATTACGCCGTCGCCCTGTTGGAGCGGGACGCGGCGCTTATGCAGGCGCAAAACGCGCGCGCGGAGGCGTTGGCTGAACGGGAGGCGGCGCTGATGCAGGCGCAAAATGCTTATCAGGCGGCGCTTGCCGAAAAAGAGGCGGCCATGGAAGCGCGTGAGAACGATTATGCCCGGGCCATATCGGAACGGGATGCGGCGCTGGCCGAAAAGGAAGCGACAAACTGGACGCTTCAAAACGAGCATACCGTCGCTCTTGCTCAGCGCGATGCCGCATTGATAAAGGCACAAAACGCATATCAGGCGGCGCTTGATGAAAAAGAGGCGCAGTATGAAACGCTTCGAAACGAACACGCCGTTGCCCTTCTCGAACGGGATGCTGCGCTTTCGAGGGCGCAAAACGCGCGCGCGGTGCTCGCCGAGAAAGAGGCGGCGCTTGAAACGCTTGAGAATGAACACACCATCGCCCTGCTGGAACGGGATGCGGCACTGGCCCAAGAGCAGCAGACGCGTGCGGCGGCTTTAGACGAAAAAGAGGCCGCGCTTGTTCAGGCGCACTGCGCCGGCGAAGCTCTCCTGGCGGGCAAGGATGCAGAATTGGAAACCCTCAGGCGTGAAAACGCGCAAAGCCGCGAGAAGCTCGCCACCTATGCGCTCGCGCTCGCGGGCAACGACGCGCGCGCGGCCGAGCTTTCGGCGGCCCTTGCCGCCAAGAAGGAGGAAGCGCTCATCCTCTCCGAAACGGTGGAGAAGAAAAACGCCGTCATCGAGGCGTTCAACTCCGAACTTTCGGATATGCGCGGCGACATGCGCGAGGCGCGCGCCGCGGCGCAAAAGGCAAGCGAGCGCATCGGCATGCTCGAGGCGGAGATTGCTGTTCGCTGCAGCGCGCCGGGACCGGAAGCCTTTGCGCAAAAGGAAAGCGAGGCTGAGGCGCTCCGGGAAAGGCTATCCCACCGAGAGGACGAGCTTCGGCACAACGAGGCCGAAACCGCGCGGCTGAGCGCTGCGCTCTCGCAGCGGGAAAACGAGGCCAAGCGCAGCGAGGCGGAGAATGTGCGCCTCAACGCGGTGCTTGCACAGCGGGAGGAAGAGTATACGCGCTTGCGCGGCGCGATCGAAGATATCGTGCGCATCCGCACGCAGCTTGACATGCCCGCCGCGGGCGAGCAACCCGATGCGGCGACTCCCAAGGAAAAAGACTCCTTGCGCATCATCGCGCCGAACTTCAGCAATGTGACGCGATAGCCTACCGGGAACTGCTTCCGCCCGGCCGTTCAACGGCCGGGCTTTTCGTTTTGGCGGCGCCGTGCGAATGCACCTTGCGGCGCAGAACCTCTTCCACGCGTCGCAAAAAAGCGGGCGGCATTCAGGCCGCCCGCTCGTGCCGGATCAACCTTACTTGCGCCTCGTGCTGTTGGCCATCGCGAGCAGCCGAAGGAAGGAGACGAGGGAGGAGAGCGCGGCTACGACATAGGTCGCGGCTGCGGCGTTTAATACTTTGCGTGCGGCGTATTCCTCGTCAGCCCGGTCGATATAGCCGCCGGCGGTCAGCATATCGAGCGCGCGGCGCGATGCGTTAAGCTCGACGGGCAACGTCACGAGCTGGAAGAGCAAAATGCCGGCGAAAAGCCACGCGCCGAAGCTCGCAAGGCCGAAGCTGCCCATCATCACGCCCAAAATCACCAGCCACGGCGCCGCGCCGGAGCCGATGCGGGCTACGGGCAAAAGCGCGTTACGAAGACGGATGGGGCCATACCCATCCTGATATTGCATGACGTGGCCAATTTCGTGTGCTGCGACTGCGAGCGCGGCAACCGAGCTTTGGTTGTAGACTGCCTGCGAAAGGCCCACCGCGTTGTTCTTCGGGTCGTAATGGTCGGTCAGCTGGCCGCCCACCTGCGAGAGGCTCGCGCTGCTGCCGCCCTCTAGGAGTAGTCTTTGCGCGACCGCGTGCGCGGGCAGGCCGCTGCGCGCAGGCATCCGCGCGAATTTTTGGAAAATGCTGTTCACGCGCGCGGAAGCGATGCCGCCAAGCACGGCGACCACGATCACCGCAAAAAACAGGTAACTGTCGGAACCGTATAATAAAGTATCCAAATACATCGGCATTCGCCCCCTTTGTGCGAATTATATCAAAATTAAAGGCCATTGGGAACGGCATTCACCGTATTGTTGCACGATGTTCGCAGTTTTCGTATGTCCGCCATGTTAATTTATTGAATTACGATAAAATAATATTGAAATACGATATTACATGTGCTATTCTAAATAAAATTTGCTCCGGGGAGGATGCTGCATGAAGAAAAACGTACTCGCCATCGTCACGCAGGCGCTCTTATATGTGCTCGCCGCGTTCGTGCTCTTTTGCATGGTTTCGATTTTTGCCTTTGAGCGGGCGGCTTCGTATTTTGAGGAATTTTATGGCATGGGGCAGACGCACCTCCTCTTTTACGGCTTTTTACTGCTGGCGGGACTCGCGGCGCTGTGGATCCTCTTCGAGCTGATGCTCGTGATGCAAACGGTCGGCGCAGACCCGTTTGTGGAGCGAAACGTGCGCGCGTTCGTTCGCATGGGGATCGCCGCGCTTGCGGCCGGCGCGCTGTTTTTAGCAAAATGCTTCGTGTTCTTCACGCCCATGACGGCCGTATGTGCAGTGGTGATGCTGCTCTCGGGCTTATTTGCGCTGGTGCTCGCGGGCGTGTTTCAAAAGGCCGTCGCATACAAGCGCGAGAACGAGCTGACCATATAGCTAGGGGAGGACATATGATCCGAGTCAATCTCGATGTGATGCTCGCTCGGCGCAAGATGACCTCCGGCGAGCTGGCCGAGGCGCTGGGCATCACCCAGGCCAACCTCTCCATCCTCAAAACCAACAAGGGGAAGGCCATTCGCTTTTCCACGCTGGACGCCATCTGCCGCAGGCTTGATTGCCAGGTGGCGGATATTCTCGAATACGTTGCGCAGGAGGAGTCCGACACATGAACGAAGAAATACACCAGGCCGAGGCGCGGGGGATGGAGCCTGCGCACAAGCGCGTATATACGCGGGCACACAGGGGGCTGCTTTTCGCGATGCTCGCCCTTGGCGCGGTCTTTTCCTGGGTACTTTTGGGCGATCATTTATGGGAGGATACGCTGCGGGGAACCGGCCTTCGCTGGGCGGCGTTCTGGCTTGCTTACGCCGTGTGCTTTTATGCGTTCACGTGGAAAACCTCCTCGAAAAAGCCGGTGGGATGGATGTTGCTCGCCCTTGCGCTGTGGCTCATGGCGCGCTATCTGGTCTATGCGGAGCAGACCCTTGGCTTTTTGAACCTTCTGGCCATTCCGCTGGTACTCATGCTCAACGCTGTCGAATGCACGGCGGTCGTGCCCGAGGCGCGGCAGGGCGGTTACATCCTCGCGTACGTTCGCGGGTTCTTCATTGCACCGTTCGCGGGCATTGGGCGCTTCTTCGGTGCGGCGGGGAGCCTGTTATCCAAAAAGGAAGAGGACGCCAAAGGGCGCGCCGTGCGCCTGGGACTTCTCGCCGGGCTGATGCTCGCGCTCATCGTCGTGCCGCTTCTGGTGCAGGCGGATAGCGCCCTGCGCGTGCTCCTAGAGGATGCTTTTGAAAACCTCCGCCTGGGGGAGACGGTGCTTCGCATCCTCGGCGCGCTCGCCGTGGCGGCGCTGTTCTATTCATTCGTCTTTACCCTTGCCTATGAGCAAAAGCCGTTTTCAGAAAAACCCTATGTGAAGAGCCTCCATGCAGCCGGCGTCACGGCTGCGCTGGGAGTGCTGCTGGCGATTTACCTGCTTTTTGCGGCGGTGCAGTTCACCTACCTCACGGGCTTCGCCGGCCTGCCGGCCAATCTTACCTATTCCGAATATGCGGTGCGCGGCTTCTCGGAGCTGAGCGTTGTTGCGGCCATCAACTTCATAGCCTTCGCGGTTTGCATCACATGGGCGAAGCAGGATAAGGCACTCAAAGGCGTGCTGGCGGGGCTGATCGCAGCGACGGCCATGCTGCTTGTGAGCGCTATGGTGCGGCTCGTGCTCTACATCAACGCCTATGGCTTGACCATCAACCGCATTTTGCCCTTCTGGTTCATGCTTTTTCTCTTCGCGCTGCTCGCGCTGTGCGCGGCGAAACTCGCCCGCCCCAACCTTCGCCTCCTGCGCCTCGCGGCGGGAACGTTCGCGGCGTTCTACTTCGCGCTCTCCTTGCTCAACCTCGATGCCATCGTCGCCAAAAGCGTGCTCGCGCGGGCAGAGGAACGCGGCACACTGAGCGAGGCGGACGCGAACTTCCTGCGCTACGATCTCTCCGGGGACGCTTCAAAGGTGCTCCAAAAAAGCCCGCTCAAATACGAAATTTATTATGATGTCAGCAAACAGGACGTGGACGGGATGGCGCAGGAGCGTCGCTGACTGTTATCCATCCGGCGTGCCGTAAAAAGGCGCGAACGGAAACCCCGCAACGAACAGAACCGTCCCCTGCACTCTATTGGCGGGGGACGGTTCTTGGCGCCGGCGGCATGCTGCGAAAAGACGTTCAACGCGTATAATGGTTATGAATCCGCCGGTCGCCTCACGCCGGCGTAGGCGTGCAACTGTTCACCGGAATGTAGAACACCTCGCCCGGGAAGATCGCGTTGGGGTTCTTGCGCGGATTGAACATGAGTATGTTATCGACCGTCGTGTTGTGCGCGTTGGCGATGGCAAAGAGCGTATCGCCCGCCTTCACGGTGTAGGGAACCATTTTGCCCGTGATGTACGGCTTGAGCGCTGCCCATGTGCGCGGACCGACGATGCCGTCCGCCGGAAGATTATGCGCGCGCTGGAAGGCGACGACTGCCGCCTGCGTGCGCAGGCCGAACACCCCGTCGATCGTGCCCGGATTCTGGCATGCATTGATGAGCGCGCTTTGGAGAATCATCACATACATGCCCCTGCTGCCGCGCCGCAGCAGGACATCGCTGTAATCGATGTGCGGGGAGATCACAAGCCATGTGGAGGCATCCGCAACGCCGGTTTCAGGCAGGCCGGATGCCTTTTGGAAGGCCTTAAGCGCCGTTTCCGTGCGCGTGCCAAACACGCCGTCGATCGGCCCGGGGTCGTGTCCGGCGGCCTTGAGCGCTTTTTGCAGCGCCGTGACCATGCTGCCCCGGCTGCCTCGCCGCAGCACCTCGGGGTTGGGTTCCAGCGCAAAAGGCTCGAGATAGGCCCATGTGTTCGGGCCGATAATGCCATCCTGCGTCACGCCCACCGTGCGCTGGAACTGCATGACGGCGCGCTCCATGCGCACGCCGAATACGCCGTCGATCGGCCCCGGATCATATCCCGCGCGCGTGAGCGCCGTCTGCGCGATACGGACATCGCCGCCCGTGTCGCCGCGTCTCAATATCCTCATAAAACCATACCTCAGCTCTTATTAACGCGGTACGCCGCGCCTATATCAATAAATTATGAGGGATGAGGACGAAACGTGCGGGCGATCGGGCGATCGGGCGCTGTTGCGATCAGGTAATTGTCCCGTTTGCACATATATGCTACAATGACACGAAATGATAGGATGGAGTATTTCATGAAGGTAGAGCGTACCCGAACCGTTCGATATGCGGCTTTGTCGCTCCTTGCTTTGGTAATCCTGCTGCTCCTTGTGAGCTGCATGTATCGAGCGGGCACGCCCGAACCGCTGCACATCGGCGGCAAGGCGACACCGTCATTCACGCCGGAGCCGACGCCGCAGGTGACGCCCGTCGTGGCGCCCGTGATGACGCTTGCCCCCACGCCCGAGCCCACGCCTGAACCGACGCCCGAACCGACGCCAGAGCCGACGGCTTATCAAAGCGCGGCATATCCGCTGGGGTCAAAAAGCTTGCGCACGCGCGAGGGCGGCCGCTACCCCGAGGAGGAGAAGCTCAACGCCGATCCCGATCAGTTCAAGGCGGTGGTCGACCTCGTCAACCAGGCCGTGATGATTTACGAGCGGGATGCGCAGGGGGAGTACAGCGTGCTCGTGCGCGAGATGATCTGTTCCTCCGGCATAGAGGCAAGCGACCGCAGTCCCCGCGGCACGTTCAAGATGGGAGAGGACAAAAAGCGTTTTGCCTATTTTACGAGTTTTTTCACTTACGCGCAGTATTGGTCCCAAATCAAGAACCGGATCTATTTCCACTCGGTCCCCTATTCGCAGCGGGACGACCGCTTTCTCATTGAGGAAGAATTCTGGAAGCTTGGCACGCCCGCCTCGCACGGCTGCATCCGCCTCATGCCAGATGACGCGCAGTGGGTCTATCTCTACCTCAGCCCGGGCACCACGGTCGTCATTACGGACGAGTTCCCGCAAGACCAGGCGCTTCGTGAGCGGCTGCTGCCCCAAGCGACGCCCGTGCCGGATTGCTATCAAATCGGCGCGTGAGCGTCCCGCCGCGCGCTGCGGTTTTGGATTGATCGAGGAAAGCCTGCAGGTAGAATGTCGAATTTCACGCATGCCATACGCAAAAAACACTTGACCCATGACAAACGCTGTGCTAATATAATCAGTGCCGCTATGCGGCTCGTCGCGGGGTAGAGCAGTTGGTAGCTCGTCGGGCTCATAACCCGGAGGCCGTAGGTTCAAGTCCTTCCCCCGCAACCAATAGATGCGCACACCACAAGTGTGCGCATCCTCTATGGCGGCGTAGCTCAGTTGGCCAGAGCATTCGGTTCATACCCGGAGTGTCCCCCGTTCGAATCGGGGCGCCGCTACCACCGCAGAAGCCCCGAACTTCGGGGCTTTTTTGCTGTTTATGGGGTTTAAGTTTGGTAGTTTTTCGGCAGCGTTGAGGGGCGGTTCATCATGAGATGATGAAGGGGATTTGATGAGGCGGCTGTGGTAAGTTGCCGTGAAGGTTTTGAGCAGAATCCTGTGAGACTTTTGCCGAAAAGTGGCGGGGGACACACACAGGCGGAGCTGACAGATGGTATGGTGGCTTGTGAGAATATTGGGGCAGAAAAGAGTAAAGAGGACGGTGCTTAGCCGTCCTTTTGGCCTTCGAAAGCAGGAGTTAGTCTTTCTCCAAATGTTGATTCAACGCATCGACTGCCGCTTGCTCCTTGCTATCGGATAAATGCGTGTAGATTTTCAGTGTTACTTGGATATCGGAATGGCCAAGGGGTTTTTGCGCGGATTTTACGTCAACGGATGCATCGCAAAGGCAACCGACAAGCCGGATGCAAAACATGCGCGCGCAGAACAAAACTTTTTGTTGACATGCGCCGCTATTTTTAGTATTCTAGCAAAAATAGCGCGCGGACGGGGCGTCCCATTACCCTGCGCGCGGGATGGAGGGCGAGCGAAATGCCCGTGCGCCGGAAACAGAAAACCGCATATCGCTGCTTCGATCTTTTTAACAAAAACACTGGTGCTTTGTGAACCGAGTGTTTTTTTTTAGAACGAAATTCAACAATCTTCATATTAACAAGGGGGAACGCACCATGCTAAAGAACAGGAACCTGATCTCGCCCGCAGACTTTACCCTTCCCGAGATCGAAGAGGTGCTCGAGCTTGCCCAGCGCGTCGTGCTCGATCCGGAGCATTACGCCGCAGCCGCGAAAGGGAAGCTTTTAGCGAGCCTCTTCTACGAGCCATCCACCCGCACGAAGTTCTCCTTTGACGCGGCGATGCTGCGTCTGGGCGGGCAGGCGATCGGCTTCTCGGACCCTGCGACCTCGAGCGCAGCCAAGGGCGAAACCATTGCCGATAGCGCGCGCACCATTTCCAAATACGCGGACCTCATCGTTGTGCGCCATCCCAAGGAGGGCACGGCGCGCTTGATAAGCCAATATGCGGATTGCCCCGTCGTCAATGCGGGGGACGGCGGACACCATCACCCGACGCAAACGCTCACCGACCTTTTGACCATCCGCCATTACAAAGGCGCGTTCGACGGGCTCACCGTGGGCGTGTGCGGGGATTTGAAGTTCGGGCGCACGATCCACTCGCTGGTCACCTGCCTGGCGCGATATGGCAACGTGCGCTTCCTGTTCATCTCGCCGGAGGAGTTGAAAATGCCCGCCTACGTCAAGGAGGAGGTCCTCGCGCACGGCGTCGAGTATGAGGAGACGGATGACCTTGTGGGCAGCATCGCCCGGCTCGACATCCTTTATATGTCACGCGTGCAGCGCGAGCGCTTCATCAGCGAGGAGGAATACCTGCGCCTCAAGGACTTCTTCGTCCTCACGCGGGAGAAGATGGCTTTGGCAAAGCCCGATATGATCGTCATGCACCCGCTGCCCCGCGTAAACGAGATCGCCACGGAGGTGGATGAGGATCCGCGCGCCGTGTACTTCGAGCAGGTGCGCTTTGGCATGTATGTACGCATGGCGCTCATCCTCAAGCTGCTGGGCGCAGAGTAAAGCACAAACCGAACGGGAGGAAAAAGAAAATGATCAATGTATCCAAACTCAAAAAAGGCATCGTGATTGATCACATACGCGCGGGCCACGGCTATAAGATTTTCCAGCAACTGGGCCTCGACCGGCTCGAGGATGTGGTGGTGCTCATGCGCAACGTCGAAAGCACCAAAATGGGCCGCAAGGACCTCATTAAAATAGAGACGGACCTCGCGCTCAACTTCGATGTGCTGGGCCTCATCGATCCGGGCGTCACCATCTCCATCGTGGAGGACGGCAAGCAGATCAACAAGATCAAGCTCTCGCCGCCGCCCGAAGTGCATGGCATTCTCACCTGCATGAACCCGCGCTGCATCACCCGGCAGGAGCACATCGAGAACGTCGCCTTCCGACTCGTGGACCCGGAGCGGCGCGAGTACGCCTGCGAGTACTGCGATGCGCGCACGCGCCTGTAAGCGGCCATGTGCACCCGATACCTTAACGCAAGGCTCGTGGATGCCACGGGCGAACGCTTCGGGCAGCTTTGCTGCGAAGACGGCGTCATCCTGAGCTGCGGCGAGGCGCAAGAGATCCCCGGCGCGCAGGAGGTGGACCTCGCGGGGCGCGTGCTCATGCCTGCCCTCGTGGATTTGCATTGCCACCTGCGCGACCCGGGCTTTCCCCAAAAGGAAACGATACAAAGCGGCATGCGCGCGGCGCTGCGCGGCGGCTATGCGATGATTGTGGCGATGGCGAACACAAACCCCGTGTGCGCGACACCCGCTCTCGTTGTGCAAAACCACGAAAAAGCAAAAACCCTTCGCCTGTGCCGTTTGATGCAAGCCGCGGCGGCGGGGGAGGATTTGGGGGACGAGACCCCCACGGATTATGCGGCGCTCTCACAGGTGACCGGCATGCTCACCAACGACGGCAAAACCATCTTTTCGGATGATTTCATGCGCGGGCTGCTTGCGGCCTCCGCGCGTTACGGTTTCCTCGTGAGCACGCACGCGCAGCCCGAGCGGCGCATCGTTGCGCGGGATCTTGCGCTGCTTGGCGAGGTTGGCGGCAATCTGCACGTGGGCCATATCAGCCGCAGGGAAACCGTTGAGATGATACGCGAGGCGAAGCGGGAGGGGCTTGCGCTCACCTGCGAGGTTACGCCGCATCACATCTTTGGGTATGACGACGAGTACCGAGTCAACCCTCCGCTTCGCACGCGGGCGGATGTTGAGGCGCTCATCGAGGGCATTCGGGATGGCACGGTGGACTGCCTCGCCACCGACCACGCGCCGCACACACCTGCCGATAAGCAGGCGGGCATGGCCGGCATCTCCAACATCGAGCACGCGCTTGGCATCTTCGCGCAGGTGTTCTACGAAAACGGGTTGCCCTTGACGAAGCTGAGCGAACTCGCGTCCTTCGCGCCCGCGCGGCGGCTCGGGCGCAGGGCAGGATTGCTCGAAAAGGGATATGCGGCGGACCTTGTGGTGTTTGAGCCGGATGAAATCTGGACCATCCGCCGCGCGGAGATGGTATCAAAATCGAACAACACGCCCTTTGAGGGGCGCAGGATACGCGGCCGCGTCATCCAAACCATTGTGGAAGGGGAAGTGCGCTATGATTATGGACAGGCTCTCTAGCGAGATTCAAAAAAAGGGGCCGGTGTGCGTGGGGCTGGATACGCAGGCCTCGTTTTTACCCGCGTATCTCCATCGGCGCGATGCCAGCGAGGGCGAAAAGATCGTCGCGTTCAACCGCAGCATCATCGACGCCGTGCATGATGTGGCAGCCTGCTTCAAGGTTCAGGTCGCCTGCTATGAGGCGCTGGGGCTTGACGGCATGAAGGCCTTTGCCGATACTGTTCGGTACGCGCGCTCGCGCGGCAGCGTCGTCATTTCCGATGTGAAGCGAGGGGATATCTCCTCCACGGCCGCCCAGTACGCCGCGGGGCATTTCACCGGGGATTTTGAAACGGATATCATCACGGTCAACGCCTATATGGGCGAGGACGCGGTGTCCCCGTATTATCCCTACCTCGAAAAAGGAAAGGGCATCTTCGTGCTGGTGAAAACCTCCAACCCCGGCAGCGGGGATTTTCAGGACCTCGACACTGGAGGGATGACCCTCTACGAGCGCATGGCGGCAAAGGTCGCGCAATGGGGGGAAGCTTTTGTGGGAGAGAGCGGTTTTTCCGCCATCGGCGCGGTCGCAGGCCTCACCTACCCCGGGGAGTTCGAGCGCATTCGCTCGCTCATGCCGCACACGATGTTCCTCATCCCGGGCTACGGCGCGCAGGGCGGCACGGGCAAGGACATCGCCGCCTTTTTCCGCGAGGGAATTTGCGGCGTCGTCAATTCGTCCCGCGGGCTGATTACGGCTCACAAGGGAAAGTCGGAGGAGGAGGGCTTCGAGGCGCATGTGCGCGAAGCGGTTCTCGCTATGAGGGAGGATATCCTTCGATGGCTGTAATTGTGGAAAACATCCCCCTCGCACGGGATATTTACCGCATGAAGCTCTCCGGCGCGCCGGGCGGTACGGCGGGGCAGTTCGTGATGCTGCGCGTCCCGGGGGTGCTCGATCCCTTTCTCGGGAGGCCGATCAGCCTGTATGACAGCGAGGGGGATGAAACGACCCTCGTCTACCAAACGCTCGGGCGCGGCACGGCGCTCTTTGCCGGGCTGAAAAGCGGGCAGCCAATCGATGTGCAGGGGCCATACGGCAACGGTTTTCCGCTCGTTTCGGGCGATGCGGTGCTCATTGGCGGCGGCATCGGCATCGCGCCGCTGCACCTCTTGGCGCGCGCGCTTCGCGCGGAGGAGCCCGCGCGGCGCATCGATGCTTATCTTGGTTTTCGCGAGGAGGCGTATCTGCAAGACGCCTTTGCCGCTCATGCGGATGAGGTTCGCCTCAACATCGGCGGCTATGTGACGCAGGATGTCGATTTCACGCGCGGCGCGACCTATTACGCCTGCGGTCCCACGCCCATGCTGCGCGCGGCGGCGCAGGCGGCCGGAGCCGCCGGGGCGCGGCTGTTTGTGTCGCTAGAAAAGCGCATGGCCTGCGGCGCGGGTGCATGCCTTGGCTGCTCCATCAAAACCACCGCGGGCAACAAACGCGTGTGCAAGGATGGGCCGGTGTTTGATTACCGGGAGGTGCAGGATGTCCTCTAACCCATTGCAAACCGAACTTCTGGGCGTCGCCCTGAAAAACCCGGTCATCGCAGCCTCGGGCACGTTCGGCTTCGGGCACGATTACGAGGCGGCGTTCGATCTTTCTCTCCTGGGCGGCATCAGCGGCAAGGGGTTGACGCTTGCGGGAAGCTGCGGCAACTCCGGCGCGCGCATTTGGGAAACCCCCGCGGGCCTTCTCAACAGCATCGGCCTTGAGAATCCCGGGGTAGAAGCCTTTGTTCGGGAGGAAGCGCCCTATATGCGCCAACTCGGCTGCGCTGTGATCGCCAACCTCGGCGGGCACAGCGAACAGGATTATCTACGCGGCGCGGAGCTGCTCAACGAGGCGGATATCGACATCCTCGAACTCAACATCTCCTGCCCAAACCTCAAAGCGGGCGGGATGGCCTTTGGCCTTAGGCCTGAAAGCGCGTTTGCCATCACGCGCGGGGTAAAGGCGGTCTCCCGACACCCGCTCATGGTGAAGCTCACGCCCAACGCGCCGGAGCTGCTCGATGTTGCCCTCGCCTGCGAGGAGGCGGGCGCGGGAGCCCTCAGCCTCGTGAACACGTTCCTTGGCATGGCGGTCGATGTGAAAAACCGGCGCGCGGTCTTTGAAAACGTCTATGCGGGTCTCTCCGGCCCGGCTGTGATGCCTATCGCCCTTCGCATGGTGCATCAGGTCGCGCGGCGCGTCAGCATCCCCGTCGTGGGCATGGGCGGCATCGCCACCGCCGAGGATGCCCTCGCCTTCCTCATGGCCGGCGCGCGGGCCATTCAGGTGGGATCCATCACGTTTGCAAAACCCCGCGCGATGCTCGATATCATCGATGGGCTTCGCGCCTACTGCCGCGAGAACGGCCTTTCCAACATCGCCGAAATCCGCGGCATTCTATAACAACAGGAGGCATTATGGAAAACAATCTTCGTATCATGAAGGAGTGCGAGGCGTTTCTGGAGGGGCATTTCCTTCTCTCCTCCGGCTTGCACAGCGGCGCTTATTGCCAATGCGCGAAGCTTTTGCGCTTTCCCTCTCTCGCCGCCCAGGTGCTTGCGGGCGTGGCGGAGCAGGTGCGGGAGCTTCGCCCCACCAAGGTCTGCGGCCCGGCGATGGGCGGCGTGCTCGTCTCCTACGAGCTTGCCAGGCAACTGGGCATCGAGGGCATCTTTACCGAGCGCAAGGATGACCAAATGCAACTGCGGCGCGGCTTTACCGTTGGGCCGGGGGATCGCGTGCTCATCGCGGAGGATGTGATCACCACCGGAAAATCCACGATGGAAACAGTCAAGGCGCTGGAGGATCTGGGCGCTCAGGTTGTGGGGCTTGCCTGCATCGTCGACCGGCGCGCGGCGGATTGCGCATTCGCGCTGCCCGTTTACGCGGCGCTTCGCCTCGAGATCGAAACCTATGAACCCGCCTGCTGCCCGCTGTGCGCCGCAGGTGCCGGCGCGCCCGAAAAGCCCGGCAGCCGGGAGAAGGCGTAGGGGCAATCGGCAGGGGCCTCGCCCCGCTCCCCCGCCAACGGGCGGCAGGCCTTTGGAACCCGTCAAAAAAAATGCCCCCCTCGGGGGCATTTTTCATTGAACGCTCAGCGCCGGTGGCTTCAGGCGGGGGGATGGGGGAGACCCCGCATGCCCTTCTCCTAGCGCAGCAAAAACTGCACGCTGTAATACTCCGGCAAAAAGTAGAACTTGCAGCGCGCGAGTTTGTTCTCCTCGCCCTGGGAGAGGATGGATTCGATCAACAGCAGCGGCGTGCCCTCCGGCACCTGCAAAAACTCGATCTCAAGCTCGTTGGCGCGGATAAGCTTAACTGCTATGCTCTGGCTGTCGGCGCACTCGTAGAGGGTGGAGCTTAACAGCTCGATGATGGCGCTCTCGTCGGCAACGTCGATGTCGAGCGCCGCTAACACCTTTGCGGGCACTTGCACGAATGCGTAGCCGGTTATGGTGTCCTGCGCGCGGTAGACGAGGTCGCTGGCGAGCACCAGCTCGCTCTGCCCCAACTCGAGGCGGGTGCGGGCGATGTCCGTCGGGCTGGCGTAGTTGAAGTGGATCTCCACATCGTCCACATGCTGTTTGCATAGTGTGGTCATGGGGTTGAAGATACGCTTGGAGATCGCCGGATTGTCCCGCAGGGCGACGGTGGTGCCCTTGCCTTGCGCCTTGATGATCAGCCCGTCCTCGCCGAGGATCGCCAGAGCCTGGCGCAGGGTGTTGCGGCTCACGCCGTACTTGTCCGCCAACTGCACCTCGCCCGGCAGCAACTCGCCCTGCGGGTAAACATTGTTAATAATATCCAAATACAGCGAGTTATAAATGCTTACATATGAAGGCACGCTGCTCTGATATAGCCTTTTATTCTGCATGGGGGAAACACTCCTATTCGACACTTGCTCAACTTGTTTAACATTCTATCATTCTAACGCGGTGAATGCAAGGGCATTCGCGCGCGCGAAAGGGCTGCACGGCATGCCGTGGGCTGCGGCGGTTTACCAACGCTTTGCACGCTTTTCCGGCACGCTTTTCCCTTGACAGCATATGCGTGCAATGATATACTCCAATAGTTGTTGAACAAGTTGATCGCAGACTCCTTTCGCTTTTGTTATCTGGCGCCCCAGTTGGGCGCATCTATAAATATGCAATAAGGAGGGCATCATGGAAAAACAGAAAAAGAGGAATCTTGGCCGGCTGCTTCTGGGCGATTGGAAAACCGCAACAATCGTCACCGTGGGCATCGGCGCGGCGCTTTACGGGGTGCTGATGAACTATGGCGGCATCCAGATCTTCACCAACACGCAGCTGACGACGGCTATGATTATTCCGGTCGTGGTAGGCGGTCTGTTCGGACCCCTTCCGGCTCTAGTGACATGCGGCGTTGGCAACATCATCGCCGATTTGATCGGCGGCTGGGGCCTGTGGTTCGACTGGTCCATCGGCAACGCGCTCATGGCGTTCTGCGTGGGTCTGCTGCCGGTTTACGGCGCCAACATCAAAGAGGGCGTGTTCAACGTGAAGCACGCGATCATCTATGCAATCTGCAGCATACTCGGCAACGTGCTGGCCTTTGGCGTGGTCACGCCGGTCTTTTCCTTCCTGCTCTACGCGAGCGATCTTAACGTCGCCTTCCTGCAGGCGTTTGCGGCGACGCTGGGAAACAGCCTCGTGCTCGTCGTCATCGGTATTCCCATTCTCTTCCTGCTCGCGCGCCGCTATAAGTCCAGGAGCAACCTCTCGCAGGAAAAATCCGACCAATATTGAGAAGATAGAGAACAGCCGCTATGAATGAAACCGTCATCCGCTTCGAAAACTTCGGGTTCCGCTATAAGGTGCAGCAGGAGCCGACGCTCTACGACATCAACCTCGAGATCCATAAGGGCGAGAAGGTATTGATTCTGGGCAGCTCCGGCAGCGGAAAATCGACGCTTGCCAACTGCATCAACGGGCTGATCCCGTTTTCGTACGAGGGGACGGTCACAGGCTCGCTCACCGTCAACGGGGAGGAGACGCAATCCGCTTCCATCCACAAGCTCAGCCGCATGGTGGGCACGGTTTTGCAGGATAGCGACGCGCAGTTCGTGGGCCTCTCCGTGGGGGAGGATATCGCCTACGCGATGGAAAACGAGTGCGTTCCCTACGCCGAAATGGTGCCGGTCGTGCGCCGGCACGCGGCGGTCGTGGGCATGCAGGAGTTTATCGGCGCGGTGCCGTTCGACCTTTCCGGCGGCCAGAAACAAAAAGTAGCGATCGCGGGCGTGCTCGGCAACGATGTGAACATTCTCGTTTTTGACGAGCCGCTCGCCGCGCTTGACCCCCAGATGGGGGAAACGGCAATCGAGCTGATCGACGACCTCTCCAAGGATGGAGAGCGCACGATCATCATGATTGAACACCGCCTTGAGGATGTGCTGCACCGCCGGGTGGACCGCGTGATCCTCATGGCGCAGGGGCGCATCGTGGCGGACCTCCCGCCCGAGGAGCTTTTGCAAGGCAATCTGCTTGCACAATACGGCATCCGCGAGCCGCTGTATCTGACGGCCATGAAATATGCCGGTTGCAGCCTTGGGGATAATGAAAACCTCGGCGACATCCATGCGCTCGCGCTCACCAAAGAGAACGAAAACAAGCTCCTTGCCTTTTTCAACAGCGGCGCGCCTGCGCCGGCGCCGAACCTGGGAGAAGAGATCATCCGTTTCGATCATGTCAGCTACGCATACGATGTGGGGCCGGACGTTCTGCGGGATGTTTCCTTCACCATCCGCAAGGGGGAGCGCATCGCCATCATCGGCAAAAACGGAGCGGGCAAATCCACGGCGGCGAAGCTCATTTGCGGCGTCGTGCGCCCCCGCAAGGGAGAGGTTCTCGTCGCCGGCAAAAACACCCGCGCGATGTCTATCAAGGAAA
>CAYNDC010000003.1:19269-20101 GCA_964396085.1 uncultured Clostridium sp.
ATGCTCATCAAGGATGTCGTTAAGAAGGAAGTCGAGTTCGCTCTGAGCATCCGCGGCGTCGCGCAGGATGTCATCCGCGAGAAGGCGACTGCAGCCCTCGAAGCCTGCAGCCTGTTCCCCATGCGAAATTGGCCGGTCGATACGGTCAGTTACGGGCAGAAGAAGCGCATCACCGTGGCCTCCATCCTCGTGCTCACGCCCGATGTGCTCATATTGGACGAACCTTCTGCCGGGCAGGACCATCGCAGCTATACCGAAATCATGAAGTTTATCGACCGGCTCAACAGGGAACTGGGCATTGCCGTGCTGTTTATCACGCACGACATGCACCTCGCCCTCGAGAATACGGACCGCGCCATCGCCTTTGCCGATGGGGAGCTTGTGGCGGACGCGCGCGTGTTTAACGTGCTCGCGGACGATGAGGTTATCCGCCGGGCAAACCTCAAGCAAACTTCGCTTTACACCTTGGCGGTGCGCCTGGGCCTCCCGCCGGAGCGGACGATCCGCCGCTTTATCGAACATGAAAGGCAGGTGAAAGCGGGTGAATAACAGGCTTGTCATCAACTTTGTGCCCGGCAGCACGACGCTGCACAAGATGACGGGCGGCACGAAGGTATTGCTTTTCGTGCTCTACACCATCGCCGTCATCTCCACCTTCGATATTCGCTTGCTGCTGCCGCTTCTGGCGCTGCCGCTCGTGGCCATCGTCTCGATGAAACCCAACTACAAGCCGCTCGTGTTCCTCTTCGCATTTACGACTATTTCGGTGGGCATATTCGGCTCCATCATGCTCATCCTCGTTTCCCCCAACGTGGGGCAGATCCATGTGGGC
>CAYNDC010000004.1:0-8449 GCA_964396085.1 uncultured Clostridium sp.
TGAGGAAGCTGACGACCTCGCTCTTTTCCAGATTGAAGAGCATCGTCCCCCACTGCGGCTGTTCCCCACGGCGCGGGTCCGGATGCTCGTAGAGCGCGCTGCCGTCAAAGCGGCGAAGGCCGTGCGCATCCCGCGTGAAATGGGCGGGCACCCAATCCAGCAGCACGCCGATGCCCGCGCGGTGGAACGCGTTGACCAGAATTTTGAACTGCTCCGGCGTGCCGTAGCGGGCGGTGATGGAATAATACCCCGTGACTTGGTAGCCCCAGCTATCGTCCAGCGGATACTCGCAAAGCGGCATGAGCTCGACGTGGGTGTATCCCATCTCGCTCACATAATCTACCAGCTCCGCCGCGAGGCGCTCGTAATCAAGCCCTGCCCGCCACGAGCCAAGGTGCACCTCATATATGCTCATAGGCGCCGTGTATACCGGCCGCTTGGGAGCGGCGCGCAGCTTCATGTGCGTCTCATCCGACCAGGCGAACGCTTCCGGCGCCCAGACGACGGAGGCCGTCCCCGGTCGCAGCTCGCTATAAAAGGCATAGGGGTCCGCCCTGAACACGGACTCGCCCTTTTGGGTCATAATGGAGAATTTATAAAGGTCCCCATGCCGGGCAACGTCGACATGCGCCTGCCAAACGCCCGAGGTGCCGCAGGGTTTCATCGGGTTTGCACCCGGGTTCCACCCGTTAAAGCTGCCTACGACGCTGACTGCCCGCGCATCGGGCGCCCAGAGCGCGAAACGGAAAACCTCCCGCCCGTCAGGCATCACCACGCGGTGGCAACCCAAAGAACGGTAGGCGTAGGCGCTTTTGCCTGTGTTGAACAAATAGAGCTCGTTGTCGTCAAGATATGGCTTCATGGTTCCCTCTCTTTCCAAACGCCGGGCGAGCTTTCTGTGGGCAGGGTTCCCTTCGTCTTTTTTACACTTGCGGTTTCCTTATTCTACTCCATTTGGCGCGGAATTGGTAGCAGAATATTCAAGCGACGGGCTATTGCCCGCCGCTTCGTGTGAAAATGAGAATCCGTCCGCCTCCTAGCCTGCGCTGGCGGCTGCCCTCCCCTGCGCATTCAACGCGGCCTTTGTCAAAAGGGTGAGTTCACCTGGGCTCAAAGCCGTGGTGCGGCCGGTCATATACATGCCGTCCACCGCCTCCTTCACCTGCCGCACGACGCAGGAGTGCTTATCCAGGGAAAGGCCGAAGTGCGCGTTGATCCAGAACGCGACGCCCGCGAGGCCGCTGTGCGCATCGACGACGACATCGTTCTGCCGTCCCAGCAGGGCTTTGGTATCGAAGATGGAATAGATGCGCTCGTCCTTGAGCAGGCCGTCCGCATGGACGCCCGCGCGCGTGGTGCAAAAGGCCTCGCCCACAAAGGGCGTCTGCGGCGAGAGGACGTGGCCGAGCTCCCGCGTAAAATAATCCGCAATTTTGGTGATGACGGGCAGGCGAAGCCCCTCATCCTTGCCGCGCAGCGAGCAGTATGTGACGGCCATCGCCTCCAGCGGCACGTTGCCCGCGCGCTCCCCGATGCCCAGCATCGTGCAGTTGACCGCCGCCGCGCCGTAGAGCCAAGCCGCCGTCGCATTGGCGACGCCCATGTGAAAATCGTTGTGGCCGTGCCACTCCAGCAGCTCGCCCGGCACGCCGGCCTCCTCCCGCAAACAGGTCAGAAGCCCCGGCACGCTGCGCGGCAACGCCGCGCCCGGATACGGCACGCCCAGGCCCAGCGTATCGCAGCAGCGGATTTTGACCGGGATGCCCGCCTCGCGCCCCAAACGCATCAGCTCTTTGGCAAAGGGAACCACAAAGCCCGGGATATCCGCGCGGGTGATATCCTCCAAATGGCAGCGCGGCCGAATGCCCTGCTCGAGCGCCATTTTGACGATTGCCGTGTATTTTTCGAGTGCGCCGGCACGGTTGAGCCCCAGCTTGTTAAAAATATGATAGTCGGAAGCGGAAACGAGGATGCCCGTTTCCGGCACGCCCAAACTGCGGATGAGTTCGAAATCGGACTTGGCGGCACGAATCCAGGTGGTGATCTGCGGGAAGGCGTAACCCCGCTCCCGGCAGGCCTCAAGCGCTGCCCGGTCCTGCGGGGTATAGACGAAAAACTCGCTTTGGCGCACGATGCCGTTTTCTCCACCCAGCTCATGCAAAAGGTCGAAGAGCGCGAGCACCTGCGCCGGCGTGAACGGCTCGCGCGACTGCTGCCCATCGCGAAATGTGGTATCGGTGATATAAATATCCTCAAGCATGCGCATAGGCGCATCCTTTGCACCGAAAGCCACCCGGGGCACCGCATCGTACGGGTAGAGCGCGGGGAAAAGATCCGCCGCGTCCGCGTTTCGTTCGCCGGGGACGAGCCCAAGCAGGTTGGTGTTGGCATCAAGCACGAGTTCGTTCATCTTAGCCTCCCTTGATTGTATTCTTGTGTACTTGTATTACTGTATACATGTATACAATGGTTAGGCAGTATTATACCCGAATGCGCGCGCTTGTCAAGGCCTATGTTTGCGGGACTTGCGCGCACGCTCGGCGAATGCTAGGATATTTGCATGAATACGCTGTTTTTTGGGGATTCAAACGATCCGTGGCGCAACCTCGCCGCGGAAGAGCTGATGTTTCTCGCGCCGTCAGCGGGCATGACGCTCTACCTGTGGCAAAACGCGAACACGGTCGTCATCGGCCGCAACCAGAACGCCTGGAAGGAATGCCGCGCGGAGCTGCTCGAGCGCGAGGGCGGCAGGCTCGCGCGGCGCACGACCGGCGGCGGGGCGGTCTATCACGATTTGGGCAACTTGAATTTCACCTTCGTATGCGCGCGGGAGCAATATGATCTCGCGCGGCAAACGGGGGTGATCCTTGCGGCGGTACAAAGCCTCGGCGTCAACGCGGCCTTTTCGGGGCGAAACGACCTTGTTACGGCGGACGGCGCGAAGTTTTCGGGCAACGCCTTTCGCTTTTCCAAAACCGCGGCGATGCAGCACGGAACCCTTCTGGTATCCTCCGACTTTGAAAAGCTTTCCCGCTACCTCGCGCCAAACCCCGAGAAGCTGCGCGCGAAGGGCGTTGAAAGCGTGCGCGCGCGCGTCGTCAACCTCGCGAGCCTGTCTTCCCGCATCGACGTGGCCGCCATGCGCGCCTCGGTGTGCGAAGCTTTCTTAAATGAATACGGCGCATCTCAAACGCGCGAGGTCACAACGCTCGATGGAGAGAGCCTGCAAGCCCTCTACGCGCGCAACGCCTCATGGGAGTGGCGCATGGGCGCGACGCCGCGCTTTGACCTTGCGCTTGAAACGCGCTTTTCATGGGGTTCGCTCGAGGTGCAGCTCGCGCTGGAGCAAGGCAGAATCCGCGAGGCCACCGTCTTTTCGGATGCGATGGATGAAACGTTCATAGCGTCCCTCGCGCCGGCGCTTCAAGGCGCGCGGCTTTCAGGGGATGCTTTAGCCGCGCGGGTCGAGGCGCTCGCAAGTGAAAATATGGAAACTCCGGCGGAAATTGCCGCGTGGTTTCGGGGCAAAAGTTTCTAAGCCGGCGCATAGCGCGCGCTTTGGGCTGCCAAACTAAGCCTAGTCGATGAAAAGGAGGATGCGATATGCCCGGCACGAAAGCAGGAAACCAGACCATTGGCTGCCGCGTGACCAGTTGTCGCTACAACAGCGAGGGATGCGATTGTTCGCTACCCAGAGTCGAGATCGAGCCGTCGCCGAATTGCCACACCGGCAAATCGTGCGATGAAAGCCTTTGTGGCAGCTATGTAACTCGCAACTGACGCGGAGAAAAAGGAGGGGCAATCGCTCCTCCTTTTTTATGCGGCTTGTGGGTAACAGCCTCAGCGCTTGAGTAAATCCGCCAGAAACCGTTCGGGGATCATCGCGCGCACGGTGAGCAGGGGGTCGACGATCTGGCAGACGGCGACATCGCAGGTTAGGGACAGGAGCATCCCCGCCTCCACGCGGTCCATGCCCGTGGTAAGAAGCAGCTCGTAGAGCGCCTGCACGGCAAGGTTCGTCGCCTCTTCCAGCGTTTGGGCGGAGGCGATCGCCATGGCCCTGCCGCCCTCGATGAGAAGCGGCTGCGCGAGCGTTAGGTTTTTAACAACGCTCACGCGCACGGCAACCTCGCCCGAAACCTCCAACCCGTAGCCGAACACCTCGCCATCGCCCATGAGCGCGTGCAAATCGCCCATGGCCAGCAGCGCGCCTTCGCAGGCGACGGGAAAATAAATCGCGCTGCCCGCGACGATGCGGGAACAATCCATGTTGCCGCCGTGCGCGCCCGGCGTGATTGTGGGCACACCCTCGCAGGCGGGCGCGACGCCGATGACGCCAACCATCGGCGAGGTCGGAATTTTATGGCCGGCCAGCTCGACCATGCCGTCTTTGATTTCCAGCGCGCGCATCTCAAAAGCGCCCTCGTATTTGGCGAACGCGCCTGTGCCAAAGACCGTACCCATCGCGCCCCAAGGCCGCGTATGGATGGAGAGGATTTCGACCTTGAGCGCGTCCCCGACGTTTGCGCCATCCACGAAGAGCGGCCCCGTGGCGGGGTTTTGCATGCGCTCATCGTACGTGCGCACCGCATCGCGCGAAACCGCGCCGTCGTAGCAGTCCATGGTTTCAAAGAGCACCGTGTCGCCGCTCGCGCAGCGCGCGGCGGGCGGGTTGCCGCGCCAGAGCGTATCGACCTTTTGCGTCGAAGGGATCCTAAGCATGGCGTTTGGCCTCCTTGTGTTTGACACAGCCCGTAAAGCCCGATGAAATCGCTCCATGCGGGCAAACGTGCTTGCATTCGTTGCAGCGGATGCACTCCGCCCCGTCGATGTCGTGCACGACGTCGATATCCATGGGGCATCTTCGCGAGCACGCGCCGCAATGCGTACACGCGTTCTCGTCGATTTTCATTCGATAGAAACTCACCCGGTTAAACAGCGAATAGATCGCGCCCAGCGGGCAGAGATACTTGCAAAACGGACGCGAGAGGAAGAGCGAGAGCACGATGATTGCGACGAGCACGAGCATCTTCCAACTGAAAAGCCAGCCCAAAGACGCGCGAAGGCTCTCGTTGGCCAGCACCAGCGGCACGCCGCCCTCGAGTGTGCCCGCCGGGCAGATGAGCTTGCAGAACCAGGGCGTGGAGAGGCCGTATTGATCCACGAGGAAGATGGGCAGCAACACCACGAACACGGCGAGGATGCCGTATTTGACAAAGCGCAGCGCACGGTCCATACGCTTGGGCACGCGGATCTTTTTCGTGCGCGCGCGGTTGAGCAAATCCTGAATGAAGCCGAACGGGCAGAGGAAGCCGCACACGAGCCGCCCCAGTAGCGCGCCGAAGAAGAGCAACAGTCCCACCGTATAGAAGGCGAACCCGTGCTTCCATCCGCCCAACTGCGCCTGCAGCGCGCCGATGGGGCAGGCGGAGGTGGCCGCCGGGCAGGAATAGCAGTTAAGCCCGGGCACGCAGACGTTTTTGAGCTTGCCCGAATAGATGGTGCCGCGGAAGAAGTTGGCGAGCTGCGAGTTGGTGAAAAAAGCCCATGCGGACTGGATTACGGTTCTGTTTTTCAAAAACAAAATCAGCTTTTTCATCGCCTTACCCGATGCCGATGCACTCAAGGCAGATCATGACCGCCTTTTTGAGCACGACGAGATACTCCGCGCGCCAAACGCCCACAGCGATGAAGGCGACGCCCGCGAGGAGGAGCGCATATTTTAGATAGGGAGCCACGGCTTTCATACTCGGATTATATCATTCCCCTATGTTTTTTGAAAGATGTACGCAAGCCCGGCGCTGCGTATATTCCGTAAAAAAAGCCAGGAGCAAAAACAGCGCGAGCAAATACGCAGGCCACGCCCCGAGGCCGATGAGCGGCGAAAGCCAGCCAAAGAGCGGGCAGAGCAGCGTGCCGCCCAGATACGCCGCGGCGAACTGCAGCCCCATGATGCCCTGGGAGTTCGCCGCGCCAAAGAGCTTGGGCGTTTGCTCCAGCATAGAGGGGAAAATGGGCGCGCAGCCAAGCCCCACCAGAAAGAGCGCGCCCGCCTGCGCCGTGCCATCCATGAACAGCAGCGCCAGCACGCCCATAAGCGCGATGGCGACGCCCAGGCGCACGAGCGTTCTGCCCGAAAGCCGAAGCGCCGCGAAGCCGGAGACGAAGCGCCCCACTGTGATGCCCAAATAATACAGCGCGGCCCAGCCCGCCGCCGTATCCGCCGCAACGCCCCGCACGCGCACCAGATAGCTGCTCGCCCATAACCCTGCGGCATATTCCGCGCCGCAGTAGGCAAAAAACGACAGGCACGCCGTCACAACGCCCGGCAGCGCGAGCAGCGCGCGCCCGGATGCCGGTTGACCGTCAACCGCCTGCTGCGCGGATGCCGTCATGCGTTTCCACAACGGGAAGGAGGCAAGCACCAAAGCTGCGATGCCAAACAGCGCCAGCGACACCGTGCGGTACGCGCCGTGCCAGTTGTTTTTCGTAAGATACAGCGCCATAATCGCGGGGCCGGCTGTTGCGCCAACGCCCCAAAAGCAGTGCAGCCAGTTCATGTGATTTGCGCGGTAGTGCAGCGCAACGAAGTTGTTGAGCGCCGAGTCCACCGTACCCGCGGCGAAGCCCAGCGGCACGGCGAGCAGCAGCACGGTCCCAAAACGCCCGGCAAAGCCCATCCCAAAAAGCGCGATCGCGCTCATCAAAATGCTCGCGGCCGTGACGGTGGCCGTGCCGAAGCGGCGGATGAGCCGTGCGGACAGGAGGCTCGATACGACCGTGCCCACCGCCGTGACCACGTTGACCGCGCCCGCAACCGAAATGGGAACGCCCAGATCCGCATGGGCAAGCGGCCACGCCGCGCCCAGCAAAGAATCCGGCAGACCCAGGCCGATGAAGGCGGCATAGATGATGACCAGAAGAAGCGTTGCCACGCTACCTCCCCTCCCCCGTGAAAAGCGCCAGCACATCGAACAGGGACTCCGCCAACAGATACAGCCCCGCGCAATCCTCCTGTGTGGGGGGAAGCATATCCGGCACCATGGCGCAGAGCATCCCCGCGCTTTTGGCCGCCGCGACGCCGCTGGCCGAATCCTCAAGCGCGAGGCAGAAGGCCGGCGCAACGCCAAGCACGCGCGCCGCGCTCAGGTAAACATCCGGCGCAGGCTTGCCTCGGCGCTCATCGCAGCCGGAGAGCATCGCGTCAAAACGGCCGGGCAAATTCGCGTGCTCCACGTTGTGGCGGATGCGCTCGAGAGGGCTTGAGGACGCCACCGCGCGCGGGATGCCCCTTTTGTCGAGCAGCTCGATGAGCTCCCGAAGCCCCGGCTTCAACGGCGTGCCGACCGCGGCGACCGTGCGGGCGATGTAAGCATCCATGTCGCGAAAGCTCCGCTCAAAATCGAGCTTTTCCCCATAGGTCTCAAACAAAACCGCCTGGGTCGTGTGCGTGTTAAGCCCCACCAGGCGCAACAGCAGGGCATCGTCAGCGGCAAAGCCCTGGGCGGCAATCGCCTCGCGCATGCCCTCGGCCGCCACGCGCTCGGTGTCGAACATGAGGCCGTCCATATCAAAAATGACGGCTTTAATTTCCGGTTTCTTATCCATGTTGTGCATTATACAACGAAAATGCCCGCCGATACAACACGGCGGGCATGATGGTGCTATTGCGAACGCTCCCTATTCGCCGATGACGAGGAAGGGCTTGAGGCGCTCGAAATCCGCGGGGTCGCTCACCACGAGCTCCACGGAGGAGATGCGCTCATCCTGGAACATCTGCGTGAGGGCGATATACTGGCACAGAGCCGACTTGAGGTTGAGCCTGTCCCCCTCCTGCGTGACGAGCTCCACCCGGCCGAGGCATGCGTTGACCGCGGCAAAAAAACGCTTGGGGTCGCTGATGTTGGTGATTTTCATCGCTTTACTCCCATTCGATAGCGCCCACGGAGGCGAGGTATTCTTCGGCGAAGTCCATATAATCTTCCGTCAGGCGCATGGCGTACATTTTATATTGCGCAAAGCTCTTCTGCATGCCCGCGAAGATGAGCTCGTAGGCCGCATCGTCATCGTACACCTCGCCCGCATCCGCGCCAGATTGCTGCATATACTGCTCGTCGAGCGCGAGGAGGGCATCCACCATGCGGGGCAGCTCATCCTCCTTAAGAAAGGAGAAATCGCCCTCCGCCTCAAACTTGCCGAGGATATATTTTTTCATTTCAGCGAGATCGATATCCGCGTACATCGCTTAAATCTCCTTTCGTAGCGCTTCAAATTCGTCGAGCGTTTGCGCGAACACATCGAGCGCACGCAAAACGGCGTCCGGCTCGGTGAGATCCACGCCGGCGATCTTGAGCTCCTCCAGCGGATAATCGCTGCCGCCGGTGGAGAGGAACTTGAGGTAGTTCGTGGCGTCCCCGCTCTCGAGGATGGCGCTCGCGATGGCGACCGC
>CAYNDC010000004.1:8459-19808 GCA_964396085.1 uncultured Clostridium sp.
TGCAAAAGCCCGTGGCGTACTGGTAAACGTAAAACGCGCGGTAGAAATGCGGGATGCGCGCCCATTCGAGCCGCTGGAAATCGTCCATCACCGCGCCCTCGTAATACAGCTCGTTGAGGGAGCGGTACAGCTCGTTGAGAGCCTCGGCCGTGAGCGGTTCGCCCGCCTCGTACATCTCATGCGCCTTCTTTTCAAATTCGGCGAAGAGCGTTTGACGAAATACGGTCGTGCGGAAGCCTTCGAGGAAGTGGTTGAGCACATACGCGCGGCGCGCCTTGTCGGTCTCCGTAGCGAGCAGATGCTTGCACAGCAGCACCTCATTGACGGTGGAGGCAACCTCCGCGACGAGGATGTGATAATCGTTGTTTGCATAATCCTGCGCTTGGCTGGATTGATAGGAGTGCATGGCGTGGCCCAGCTCGTGGGCCATGGTGAACGCGTCGTCGAGCTTGCCGGTATAGTTGAGCAGCACATAGGGATGCACGCCGTACACGCCGCAGGAGAACGCGCCCGTGGTCTTGCCGCGGTTTTCGTAAACGTCCATCCATTTGTTGTCATACGCCTGATCCAGGAGCTTCGCGTACTCGGCGCCAAGCGGCGCAAGCGCCTCTTTGACGAGGGCCTTGCTCTGCTCATAGGTGAGGTTGAAGTCCACATCGGGCAGAAGCGGGCAGTAAAGGTCGTACATGTGAATTTGTTCCACGTTTAGCGCATCCTTGCGTACCGCAAGGTATTGCTGCATGGTCGACAATCGCGCATGGATGGCCTCAAACAGGCTCTCGAGCACGCGCGGGGGCACGTTGCTGCGGAACAGCGCCGCCTCGCAGGCGCTCGCGTAATTGCGGGTTTGGGCGTTGTAGCAATCGAACTTGACGCTGCCCGAGTAGAGCGCGGCAAAGGTGTTGATGTATTTGCCGTATTCGCCAAAGTAGGTTTCAAAGGCTTCTTTTCTTGCGCGCCTGTCGCTGCTCTCGCGGAATACGCCGAAGTTCGCGTGGGTCAGCGGTGCTTTTTCCCCTTTTTCATCGACGATTTCGGGGAAGGTCATATCCACGCTCGAGAGCATGGTGTAGGCGTTATCCGGCGTTTGCGCCGCCTCCCCGAGGCGGGCGAGCATGAGCTCGCGCTGCGCGTCCAGCGTGTGCGCGCGGCCGCGGGTAGCATCCTCCATGATGTGGTGGTAGCGCGCAAGGCCCGGCTCCTTCATAAAGGCCGCAAGCGTTTCCTCGGGAATGGCCAAGAGCTCGGGCATGAGGTAGCTCGCCGCAGACTCGGCACCCACCACAAGGCTCATCGCGCGCGCTTCCATTTTTTGATAGGCGGGGTCTGAGTTATCCGCATTCTTGTGCAGCATAGCGTAGAGATAGACAAGCTCCAGCTTCTCCATCCCCGCGTAGTAATAATCGAACGCAGCCTGCAGCGCGCATGCGCTCTCCCCCAGCGTTCCCGCAAACTTGGCGACGTCCTTCGCGAAGGCCTCCGCCTGGGCAAACGCCTCCTCCCACGCTTCGCGCGTCGGGAAGATGTGGGCGAACTCCCACATGAAATTCGGGTCCATATCCCGCCTGTTCTTAAGCTCCATAGCCACCTCCGCCGTTATTTTCTTCCCCTTGTTGAGAAGGGTTTTGATTCGGATTTGTTTCTTCGGGGCGCGGCGCGTTCGCTTGCGCCTCGCCGCCCATGCCAAGCCACGCGCTGCCCTCGAGGCGCACGCGCGCATCGTAATAGAGCACGGTATCGAGCGCAACGGAATACACGCGCCCCATCAGGGCGATCACAAACGCCGCGAGGCCCAAGACGACGCACAGCACGATCTCCGTCGTGCCCGGGAGAGCGCCGGAGGTGACCCCGGCTACCGCAAGAACCGCCGCCGCGCCGCCCACGGGAATGAGAATTGCGATAACATAGGCGAGGCTAAAGAGCGCCTTTGCGCCGAGCACGCGGCCCAGGCGTTTGCCCGCGAGCTTGAGGCTGCGGCCCACGGCATCGAAGTTGCGCACGTTTTCGTTGACGGCGATGGGATAGACAAACGCGACGAGGCTCTGCCCGCACAGCTCCAGCGCCCCGTTGAGCAGCGCCGCGAGCACGGAATAGGGGATGAGGCTCACGCTCATGCGCGTCAGAGCTCCCTCAAAAGCCTGCCATGTGCCGCCCGCGAGCGTGGGGAACAGCGAAGCTGCAAGCCCCGTGAAGCCCAGCATGCCGCCGAGCGCGCCGCTGACAATGGAAACCGCGAAGTTGACGACGAGCATCGCCGCAATCAGGCACAGATTCGTGATGAAAAAGCGCCTGAGCGAATGGCCGCTGCGCCGGAAAAGCTTGGCCGCCGGTGCGCCGGGGGCATAGATGCGCGCGGAAAAATCCCCGTAAAGCGTGCCGGCAAACATAGGATTGAAGACGAGCGACGCGGCAAGCCCGTATGCGCTGAGCAAGAGCGCCCCAACGATGACGTTGAGCACAATCTCTAAATCATCCGCGCCATTGAAACTTTTGATGAGGCCGACAAGCATGGGCGAGGCGGCAACGAGTGCGCCCAAAGCCAGCAGAAGCTGCATGGCAAGCGCATACAGGAAGGCCGCGCCGAAGTTGCGGCGCAAAATCGCCCACGCGATGCCGAAAGTCCCCCGCATGCTCAGCGGGCGGATATCCATAGGTCCTTCAAATTTCATGCGTGCCCTCCCCTCTTCGCTTATAAAAGTTTTTGCGTTTGCACATAGACATCCCCGCTGCCAACGGTAACGACCAGGTCGCCCGGGCGCGCGTTTGCCTCGAGATAGTCGTTAATTTGCTCGAACGTGGCGAGATAGCTCGCCTGCGTTCCGCCCCGGTTGATCGCGGCGACCATATCCCGCGCATGGACGCTGCCGTCATCCTTTTCGCGGCCGGGGAAAATATCCGGCACAAGCACGAGGTCGGCATCCGAAAAGCAGGTTACATCTTCAATAAACAAAGTTTTTGCCCGCGTAAAGGAGTTGCACTGGAACACGCAATAGAGCTTCTCATGCTGCATGCGCGCCGCCGCAGCGAGCGTCGCCTTAATCTCCGCAGGATGGTGCGCGTAATCGTGATAGATGCGCACGCCCTTCTTCTCGCCGTAAAATTCAAACCGGCGCCGCGTGTTCGAGAAGCGCGAGAGGGCCAAAATCACCGTTTCCATGGGCGCGCCCGCGTCGAGCGCGACGGCTGCAGCCGCGATGGCGTTGACGATGCTGTGCTCGCCCGGGATGTGGAGCTGAATGCGCCCGAGGGGTTTTTCGCGATACAGCAGCGTGAAAGAGGCGCAGCCCGCCGCGTCGTATTCGATTTGCGCGGGGGTATAATCCGCATCCTGGAGGCCGTAGGAGATCTTGCGGCCCGGATACTCCGCGAGAAGCCCGCGCACGCGCACATCGTCCACACAGCCCAAAAAGAGCCCGTTTGAGGGGAGCAGCGCCACAAAGCGACGAAACGCATCCGTAATGCGCTCCATCGACCCGTAATAATCGAGGTGGTCGTTATCGATGTTGTTGATGAGCGCAACCGTCGGCCGCAGCGCGAGGAAGCTCTCGACGTACTCGCACGCCTCTGTAATAAAGCGCTCCTGCGAGCCAAGGCGCACGCCGCCATGCAAAAACTCCACAAAACCGCCCACGTGCACCGTCGCATCGAGCGCGCCCATTTCGCACATGAGCGCGAGCATCGAGGTGATGGTGGTTTTGCCGTGGCAGCCCGCGATGCCCACGACCTCGGGGTAGCCTTCGGTCAACTGGCCCAGTGCCACGCTGCGCTCAATCTCGGGCAGCCCCTGCGCGCGCGCCGCCGCGCGCTCCGGATTATCCGCACGAACGGCCGCCGAATAGAGCACGAGGTCCGCCGTGCCCAGGTTTTTTTCGTCATGCCCGATTGTCACGGGGATGCCAAGCTCCATAAGCCTTCTGGTAAAGGGCGACTCAACCTTGTCCGAGCCCTGCACCTCATACCCGCGCGCACGCAGAATCTGCGCGATGCCGCTCATCGAGCAGCCGCCGATGCCTACGAGGTGAATGCGTTGGTGTCCCTGAATATGCGCCATAGCCACTCCCATTCCTATCCGATGGATTTCATCATTATACCATATTGCAGCGCCCGCTGCACGCGTGAACGAACGCCGCGTCGGGAAACGCGCGCGCCGCTCGCTGCGCCGCCGCCAAAGAGTCAAACAACCCGAACACCGCGCTGCCGCTGCCCGTCATCGAGGCCGCACGCGCCCCCGCCTCCCGCATGCGCGCAAGCAGCGGGGCGATTTCAGGCACGAGCGCACAGGCGGCACCCGTCAGCCCGTTTGCGATGTTGGGCAGGAGCGCCTCGAAATCCCCCCGGCGAATGGCCTCCACAGCGCCATCGCTCGTGCCCGCCGGATAGGGCGGAAGAAGCCGGGCAAACACCTCCCGCGTGGACGCTCCCCGCGCCGGCTGCACGAGCAGCAGGGGCAGCTCCATGAACGGCAGCGGGGTGATTTTCTCCCCCGTGCCCTCGCACAGCGCGATGCCTCCCGCCGTTAAAAAGGGAACGTCCGAACCCAACAAGGCCGCGAGGGCGAGAAGACCTGCCTCATCCAGCGCGCGATGGCGCGCCTGCAGCGCCAAAAGAATTCCCGCCGCGTCCGCAGAGGAACCGCCCAAACCCGCCTCGGGCGGGATGTGCCGCGCAATGCGCGCATATAGGCCATAGCCCGGACAATGCGCGAGGTACGCGCGCGCCGCGCGCTCGGCGTTGCTCCCCGCCGGCAAGGCCGGCTCGGCCTCGATGCGAATATCCGCCGCATCAAAATCGAGCGTGAGCTCGTCGAACAGGTCGACGGCCAGCATCACCGAGCGAAGAGCGTGGTAGCCATCCGCCCGCCTGCCAAGGACATCGAGAGTGAGATTCACCTTTGCATATGCATGCGCATGCGTTTTCATACCAGCATTATATACGCCCGGGGCATAAAAATCACGCGTTGCGTCAATGCTCTGCCCATATTCGCCGCATTGACGGCCAAAGGGGGTTCTATGCTCATAAAAAGGATCATTGCGACGCTCCTGACCTTCCTCGCGTGCTTTTCCTTCGCGCCGGGCACACAGGGCGGCGCAAGCACACCAAACATCCTTAGGCTGCACGTGATCGCCAACAGCGACGGCGCGGCCGACCAGGCGGCCAAATACGCTGTGCGCGACGCTATCCTCGCCCTCGAGGCGGATATGGCGGGCTGCGAAAACGGCACGGACGCCAAAACCGCGCTCATGGCCGACGGGCAAGCGCTGCTCGAAACCGTGGAGCAGACGCTGCACGAGCGGGGCATGGAGTATGGCGCGCAGCTTTTCCTCGGCCGTTTCGATTTTCCGCAGCGCACCTATGGCGCTGAAACCTACCCCGCGGGAGAATACGAGGCGCTTCGCGTAGTGCTGGGCGACGGGCAGGGGCAAAACTGGTGGTGCGTACTCTTTCCTCCTCTATGCATATTGGAGCTGCCGGACGGGAAAATTGATTATGAGGAGCTGGACGCGGATTTTGACCTGGGGGGACTGCGCTTCAACAGCTTTCTCATCAAGCTCTTGAAAAGCATAGACGGAGGGAAGCTATGGCAAAAATTACAGGCAATGCGAGATACGCAATAGCGCTGGCGCTGGTGCTCGCGCTTTGCATGCTCTTGCACAGCGCGGTATACGCCGCGGCGGTGCTCAAAGTCGGTTCTTCCGGCGACGATGTGGTTGCGCTGCAAACAAAGCTCAAGCGATGGGGTTATTACTCGGGCGCCATCGACGGCAAATTCGGGGCAGCGACCAAGAAGGCCGTCACCTATTTTCAGCAGAGCAACGGGCTGGTGGCGGACGGCACGGTCGGCCCGGCGACCGCCAAGGCGATGGGGCTGGCGCTCTCCACCTCAGGCGGCTCCGGCTCCGGCTCAAGCTCGGGCGGATCGAGCTCGAGCGGCAACAGCGACCTGTATCTGATTGCGCGCGCTGTCTACGGCGAAGCGCGCGGCGAGCCATACAAGGGTCAGGTGGCGGTGGCGGCGGTGATCCTCAACCGCGTGAAAAGCGGCGAATTCCCCAACTCCGTGAGCGGCGTGATCTACCAGAACGGCGCGTTCGACGCCGTGAAGGACGGGCAGGTCAACCTGACCCCCGACGAGGCGGCCATCAAGGCTGCGACCGACGCCATGAACGGATGGGATCCCACCAACGGCTGCCTGTACTATTACAACCCGGCCACGAGCACGAACAAGTGGATGCTCTCGCTCCCCGTGACGCTCTCCATCGGCCGGCACAACTTCTGCCTGGGAAAGTGAGGAGGGAAACGCCATGAGCGGAAAAACAAAGGATATTATTGTTCGGGTCATCGTGCCGCTGGTGCTGGTGATCGCCGTGGTGTCCCTCGCGTTCTGGGGGGCGCAGCAGCGCGCGCTGGCGGATGAGTTCCGCTACACGACCACCGTTTTATACCGCCGTGCGTTCACCGAGCTGTGCAACAACATGGACGAGCTGCAAACCGCGCTGGGCAAACTGCGCGTAGTATCCAGCTCGACGCAGAACGTGCTCATGCTCGATGACATCTGGCGGCTGTCGGGCTCGTGCGTCAGCCTGTTGGGGCAGATTCCCTCCTCCCACCTGGATACGGGCGAGCTGATCCAGTTCATTACGCGCGTGGGAGATTACGCCCACGCCCTCACCAAAAAGGCGCTTGCGGACGAGACGGCCTCCGAGGAGGATCGCAAGCAGCTCGACGAGCTGTATACGCGCTGCGTCGAGATCGCAGCCGACCTCAACGAGCGCCTCGCCATCGGCGACGTGCCCATTGCCGCCATCACGCAGGACGAATTCTTCACCGCCGGGGACGACACCTACACGAGCACCGAGGATGCCGCCAAGTTCCCCACGCTCATTTACGACGGCCCGTTCTCCGAGAGCACGCAAAAGCAGGAGGCGCGCGGCGTCACGGGCGAAGAAGTGGACGAGGCCAGGGCCGAGCAGATCGCGCTTGGGCTTGTGAACCTCACCGCGTTTGAATCGCGCGGCGAATCCAACGGCAAAATACCGGCGTATGATTTCCACGGCAAATATGAGGACGGGCGCGAGGTGGACGTTTCCATCACCAAAACGGGCGGGCTGCTGCTGTGGATGATGTCCTCGGCAACCGGCACGGCCTCCGGCATCCCGGAGCAGGAGAAGGTCGACCGGCTCAAGCAGGCGGGGCTCGAGTGGCTTGGAAAGCAGGGCTATGAGAACATGGAGGCGAATTATGCGCAGTATTACGGCGGAAGCGCGCTTATCAACTTCGCCTTCGTGCAGGATGACGCCATCGTCTACAACGACCTGATCAAGGTGTGGATCGACGTGGAAACCTACGATATCATCGGCGCGGACGCGCGAAACTACCTGTTTAGTCACACGCAGCGCGAGATCGCTCCCTCTACCATCTCCAAAGAGGAGGCCGAATCCCGCGTTTCCGTCAACCTCGATATCGAAAGCCAAAAGCTCGCGCTCATCCCCGTAACCCCTTCGAGCGAGCGGCTGTGTTACGAGTTCAAGGGACGCTGCAAGGGGGAGGAATACATCGTTTACATCGACGCCGAAACGGGCGACGAGCGGCAGGTGTTCGTCATCATCAACACGCAGAACGGACAGTTGACGCTATGAGGACTTGTTGACAAAAAATACGGAATCAACTATGATATTAGGAAATCGCACAGTCTATATGAACCGTGCGATTCTTTTACCCCGGAGGCGCGCATGGAGGACGTTTATCGCCTGATTATGGGCGAGGGCGCGCCGGAGTGGCGTAAGAAGCCGCCCGCGCTCGACTACGAGGCGCTCATGCACCGCGCGGCCGAGTTGCTGCCGCCGCCGGTTTATCCGGACATTGCGAGTGATGCGGGCTTCACGCTGGCCCGGCTGATGACCCTTTCCAGGAAAAAACATTGCGGATTGCCGGATGACCCCTCAATCAAGAGGGCGCTGTGGCTTTGCCTGGGCGCCGCCGCCTTCCCCGGCGACCCCGCGCGCACGCGCATACGGCGCCGTGAGGCTGCCGCCGCCGCGTTACAACTGACCCATGGCGTGCCGCCCCGCGAGCGGGAGGCCCTGCGCGCCTTGTGCGCGCAGCCCGCGGATGCGATGGCGCGGCTGCTTTCCTATTCGATAAACATCAACTAAAAGGAGGAAGAGGAATGCAAATTAAATGGTACGGCCATAGCTGTTTTTTAATCACCGCGCAAACGGGCACGCGGATTTTGACCGACCCCTACGACCCGCGCATGGGTTATCCTGCACACAAAATCGAATGCGATGTGGTCACCTCGAGCCACGCGCACTACGACCACAACTATTTCGATATGTGCGCGGGCGAGCCCCTGCGCATTACGCAAGCCGGCCAATATGAGGCGGACGGCGTGAAAATCCGCGGCGTTGAAACCGCCCACGACGATGCCAACGGTGCCAAGCGCGGCAAGAACATCGTGTTCATTTTCGAGCTTGAGGACATGCGCGTCGTACACGCGGGCGATTTGGGCGCCATCCCCGACGAGGCGACGCTGGAACAAATCGGCCACGCGGACGTGCTGCTCGTGCCCGTGGGCGGCCACTACACCATCGACCAGGCGGGCGCAAGGGAGCTTGCGAACCTGCTCACGCCGCGCGTGGTCATCCCCATGCACTACAAAACCACGGCGCTTGCACCCGACAGCCCTCTCAAGGGCATCGAGCCGTTCATCAACAGCCTCTCCAACTGCGCCATCCACCGCCTGCGCCAGAGCGAGGCGGTGCTCTCCCGCGCGAGCCTGGGAACTGACCGTGTCATCACGCTTGAATATGCGAAGGAATAATACCGGCGCGCGCTTTGAAGGGTTCCCCGCGGGCTTTGAGCAGGCGGCCGCGCTTGTGGATGAGGGCAGCTGCTCCCTTGCGCTCTTTGGCGGCGGAGCTGTGCTGAAAACCGCCCAGGGACGCGGCATCGCCCCGCTGCTCGGCCTCTTTGACGAGGCGCCCGCGCTCTTTGTGCACGCGGCCGCAGCGGATAAGATTATTGGCAAAGCGGCCGCTATGATTTTCGTCCAAGCGGGCGTTGTGGCGGTTTACGGTAAACTGATGAGTGAAGCCGGGCGGGACTATCTACTCGCCCACGGCGTGCGCGTAGCCTATGGCGAAACCGCCTCGCGCATCCTCAACCGCGCCGGCGACGGGCTTTGCCCCATCGAGACAAGCGTGCTCGAGGAAACCGACCCGGCGGCCGGCATCGCGTGCATCCGCGCGCGGCTCGCGCAGCTAAGCGCCGGCGCACCTCGCAACTAATCGGCAAGCAAGCCTCTCGAGCGCGGGCATTCCCCGCGCTCGATTGTTTTGTTTGCTTTTATACCATCATCCTCCCGAAGCGGCCATATAGATAAGAGTGACAATATGAAAACCGCCTGGGGGATGATGGGATGAAAAGCCAAACACTGTTCGCGCTCAACGGCGAGGCGCGCGGGGCAGCACGCCTCATGCACGATGGAGAAAGCGGCACGCTCGCGGTGGAAATCGCCGCGCGCGCAACCGAGGATTGCGAGGCGTGGCTCGTCCCCCGCTGCGGCGCGCTGCTGCGCGCACCCCTCGGCCCGGCGATGCGCGCCGCAGTCCCCGCCCAAGCCAAGGGCGCGGCGGGTATTTTTATCGCCAGCGGTGGTAAAATCATCTCCAGCGGCGGCAACGGCCTGACAAAGGCGGACATGGAGAGCGCTGCGCTTCGCGTGCAGCTTGCCCTCGCAAGCGCAAGGAAGGAAGCACCCGTTCCGGCAGCGCACGAGCCGCCTGCGCCCAAGAAGGACCTTCGTTCGCTCGAGCCCGCATGGGAAGACCCCGCGCCCCTGCGCGAGCAGCGCGCGCCCGAACCCGCAGGGGAGCCGGATGCGCGCGCGGCCTTTGCCCAAACGCAAACGCATGCATCCCCGATCCCCGCAAACGGGGCGTCCCGCTCCTGCCCACCGCCCGCGCAACGCCCTGATGAGCAGAGCGCAGAGCGTTTGCTGCGCGAGGCCGGCACCGGCCCCGCCGTGCGCAGCGAAGCCGCGCGCTCGATCGTCTCCCTGGCGAACAGCCTGTTCCATCCCCCGGCGCAGGAGGAGCACGAATTCGCCTATGTGCAAGCGCCGGCTGTGACGCAGGCGCAAAGAACGCCGGGCGCGCAGGGCATGCGACAGAGCCTATCCAACGCGCAGCCGCCCATGCAGAGCGCCCCGCAGCACGGCGCGCAGCAGCCCTTCAACCGGCAGCGTCGCCGAAGCCCGCGCAGGTGCCCGGGCAGGCGTTGAGAGTGCCACAAGATATGGTTTATCCATTTGTCACAAGGCACAAGAGCGCCGATTTTACCTGAAAAAACCGGCAAAATCGCATGAGTTTCCGTTGACATCGGCCAAAGCGTGTGGTAGATTAGTAAAGCATCCCCCGCAAGGGGGGTTTATTTAGGTACGTAGGGAACAAATGCGTCGGCAACGTGCCGCGAAATACAGGAGGTTACGGGAATGCGCGTCAAAGTCACATTGGCCTGCACGGAGTGCAAGCAGAGGAATTACAATACCTTCAAGAACAAGAAGAACGATCCCGATCGTATCGAGTTCAGCAAGTATTGCCGTTTCTGCCGCAAGCACACCGCCCACAGGGAAGCCAAATAACAAAGGAGCAAACGATGGCGAAGGATAAAGAGAAGAAGCCCAATATCTTCCACCGTTGGGGAAAGTTTTTCCGCGAAGTGTACGGCGAACTCAAGAAGGTTACCTGGCCCACGCCCAAGGAGCTGCTTTCCTATACGGCGACAGTGCTTGCGTTTGTGGTCGCAATCGCCTTGGTGATCGGCATTCTGGATTACGCTTTCGGCGCGGGCTTTAAGGTTCTGAGCAATGTGAACCTCGGCGCGGCCGTTTCCGCAACCGCAACGCCGGCGGGGACCGATGCCGCCGTCAGCCCCTCTCCCACAACGAGCGACGCGGCGAGTACGCCTGCGCCGACGAACTGAGGAAAGCCATGTCCGAGGAAGCCAAGTGGTACGTAGTCCATACCTATTCGGGCTACGAAAACAAGGTTAAGGAAGACCTTGAAAAGACCGTGGAAAACCGCAGCCTGCAGGATGTGATCCTGGAGGTTAAGTTCCCCACGGAAGAAGTTGTGGAAATGAAAGATTCCAAGCGCAAGGTCGTCCAGCGCAAGCTCTTCCCCGGCTATGTCATGGTGAAGATGATTATGAACGACAACACCTGGTACGTCGTGCGCAACACGCGCGGCGTGACCGGTTTCGTCGGCCCTGAAAGCAAGCCCGTGCCTTTAACGGAGGCCGAGTTTGAGGTCATGATGAACAGCCAGCCCCAGGCGGAAGCCACCAAGC
>CAYNDC010000005.1:0-12042 GCA_964396085.1 uncultured Clostridium sp.
TCGAAACCGGTTCCGGCGGCAAGGTCGCGGCGCCGCTTTGGCAGGCGTTCATGTCAAAAATACTCTCCGGACTTCCCGACAGGCTTATTATAGACAGCTCTCCGGTAGAGCTTGGCCTTGTGCAGCGCACGGTCTGTTCCATATCCGGTATGCTTGCCACGGATGCCTGCAATGCGGACAGCTCCGGTCACCTGCCCATCACGGAATGGTTTGCCGCCGAAGACGCGCCAAGCGACACCTGCAACATGCACGTGCTTGCACGCGTATGCAGCGCTTCCGGCCAGCCGGCATCGGTCTACTGCCCGGCAGATCAGGTAACGGTATCCTCGCTGCTGCTCATCCGCCCCGCAAGCGCACTGGGTCGCTACAGCCAGCTGCTAATCAAAACCTATTTGCCCAACGCGGTGTTTACGGACCTCACCGCGGATGAATATGTGCTGGAGGCCGAAAACGCCGTCTGCTCCGTCCACTCGCCCTCTTGGGGCGACAGTTCCGGGCTAAACACCAACGGCACAGATATCGTACAAAAGTCGCAATCGCTCATCGCGGAGGTGCGTGCGTACCTCTCGCTGGCGCAGAACCTTTCGGATACAGACCGCGGTACCCTCGAAACCGGAATCGCGATGCTCGAACAGTTCCTCAGCGCGCAAAACAACACCATGTCGCAAACCTATTATGAGCGCTTGCGCTACAACTACGCGGTCATTTACGAGGCCAATCCTCCCGCTGCGACGGCCGAGCCGGAAGGCACGCCCGATCCTACGCCCAACCCATGAGGGACGGGATGAGTGCGTGCGACGCGCTCTATGAAGTTGAGCGCGCGCGGCTTCTGACTCTCGCCTGCGGTGCGCACAGCGGGGATTACGATCACCCCGTTTTCGGGGAGGGCCCGGCATCCCCGACGCTGATGCTCATCGGCGAGGCGCCCGGCCGCGAGGAATCGCTCTCAGGTCACCCGTTCGTTGGGAAAGCCGGGCATCAGCTCGATGAAATGCTCATGCTCGCGGGCATTGAACGCAACGCTGTGTTCGTCACAAACGCGGTGAAGTTTCGCCCGACGAAGGTGAAAACCAAAAGCGTTTCCAACCGCACGCCGTCAAGGCATGAAGTGCTTGCTTCCCTCCCGCTGCTCGAGGCGGAAGTCGCAATGATTGCGCCGGCCTTCATCGCAACGCTTGGCAACACGCCGCTCACGGCGATATTCCAATTAGCGCAAACGCGTCCCCCCGTTGTGGGCGAGGCACACGGCAGGCTCCTTCCCATTAAAATTTCCGGCAGGGAGTATGCGCTCTTCCCCCTCTATCACCCGGCGAGCGGCATCTACAACAGGGCGCTCGTTACAATTATGAAAGAAGACCTTGCGCGCCTCGGCGCGCTCATCAAGGAGACATCCGGATGCTGAAACACAAATGGCCATTAAAGCTCATCGCTTTCGCGCTCGCTGTGCTCGCGCTGTTGTCGCCCGTGGGCGAATCCGCGACAACCCAGGCAAAGGAAGGGGAAAAGGGCCAAGTAACGGCGGATGGCGTCAAGCTGCGCGCCGGTCCGGACACGGATTCCGCACCGATTGCCGAGCTTAACTGCGGGCAGGAGGTCGAGGTGCTTGGAGAGGACGGCAACTGGTACAAGGTGATGTACCAGGGCTCAAGCGTGGGCTATATCCGCAAGGATTACCTCTTTGTCAACTCCACCGGTAGCCGCGGCGCTTATGTTAAAAGCGACGGCACATGCCTCATGGGCGGCCCTTCTGAGAACTCCTATGTGATGATGACGCTCAGCGCCGGCCAAGGCCTTAAGGTCAAAGCGCTCCTGGGCGAGTGGTACTATGCGGTGGTGGATACCTACGCGGGCTACATCCATCGCACGAACCTCACGATATCCACTTCGACCGTCGCCGAGATGGGCCAGCTCAAACAGGGCATGCAAGGCGAGGAGGTTAAAAAACTTCAACAGGCGCTCTATGACCGCGGGTTTCTCAGCAAGAGCGGCATAACGAGCATCTTCGATACGTCGACGCGCAACGCCGTCAAGGAGTATCAGCAGGCGCTGGGCCTCTCCGCAGATGGCGTGGCAGGTGCTGTGACGCTTGATTCGATCTACGACCCCTCCAACAAGGTAGAAAAAGCCAACGCCGATTTCTATAAGCTCAAGGGCAGTGTCGTTCTGCTTGACTGGTTTAAGGGCGGCGGCGATTGGCTCTCCAAAGGGTCCCGCTTCACGGTGACGGATGTGCGCACCGGAAAATCCTTCCGTGCACGGCGATTTGGCGGCTGGTTTCACGCGGACTGCGAGCCTGCCTCCGCCTATGACGCCAAGATCATGAAGAGCCTCGAGGGCTATTCCTGGAACCGCCGCCCAATCTGGATCACCTACAACGGCAAAACCGTTGCGGCTTCCATGCACACCATGCCGCACATGGTCGACCCCACATCAGGGGATGGGTTTGACGGGCACTTTTGTATCCATCTGTTCAACTCCAAGGTGCACGAAACGAGCGCAAAATGCCCGCGGCACCAGGCCTGTGTACAGGAGGCCTATCGCGCGGGCAGGGCTGACTGAGCGGCATAGCCGGTCGATTTCTAGAAAGATTCCTAATCCAGAAGAAAAAGTTTGCGTTTCTGTGCCGCCAGGGCTACTACCTTGGCGGCATAGGTTAATATGTCTTTCGGGGCAGGCACGCGCTCGAGGCGGCGTTCGGCATCATACACGCATTTGGTCATGCTCCCCGCCCCATGTGCCATAATGGAGGCCGCATCCTCCATCATATCCACGTTATAGACGCACGCGTGCCCCGGCTTGGCATAACCGACGTTTTCGAGGTTGCCGCTCATGTACTTTTGACGGTACATATAGTAGGGTGACATTCCCATTGCGAGCGCCGATTCCGCGCCGAGGCGCACCATCTCCTCCACCGCCTCTGTTTCGGCACGCCCGCCGACCTCCCCTTCCATCACGAGGCGAGAGGCCCGCTTGAGGGCCAGTGTGTGTACGGTAAGGCTTTCGGGGGAAAGTTTCGCGATCTCCTCGAGCGTATGCGCCATATCCGCCGCATCCTCGCCGGGCAATCCGGCGATCACATCCATGTTGATGCTCGAAAAGCCTGCTTCGCGCGCAAGGCGGAACGCGTTTCGCGTATCTTCGGCCGTATGGCTGCGGCCAATGCGAAGAAGGGTCGCGTCGTTCATGCTCTGCGGGTTAACGGAGATGCGCGTAACGCCAAAGGCACGCATCACAGCGAGTTTATCCGCGGTGATGGTATCCGGCCGCCCGGCCTCAAGAGTCGTTTCGCAAAAACTGCCGTAGTGCCATTGGAGCAGTTCGAAGAGGTGCGAAAGTTCAGACGCTGTGAGTACCGTGGGCGTGCCCCCGCCGATGTAGAGCGCGCGCACGCGCCGCCCGGCTTCACGCAAGATTTCCGCGCCCAGGGCGACATCCCGCTCCAGCGCCGCGAGATATGCTTGCATGTCGTCCTTATCCGTTCGCACCTTCGAGGGGAAGGAGCAATACAGGCACTTGGTGGGGCAAAACGGAATGTTGATGTAAACGTCCGTATCCTTGGCGGAAAGGCTCGCTAGCATAGGCGCCTGAGCAGAACAGATCTCGCTCGCGAGGGCGAGCTTTTCGGCCGAAACGTCGAAATCCCGCTCCATCATATCGAGGGCTTTCCCCTCCCCCTCCCTGTCGATGAGTTCGCGCAGTAGCCTCGTGGGGCGGATGCCCGTGAGCGAACCCCAGGGCGGCGAAAACCCGTATAGAGAACGCAGCGCCCGGAAAACGGCGATTTTCATCGCGCGCTTCTCCCGGCGCTTGATTTCGAGCGCGTTGCCCGTATAGGCGGGCTGCTCGAAGGCATATTCCACTTGCTTTCCCAGAAGATCGGCGGCTGCGCGCGCAAGCGCGATACCGTTTTGCACTTCAAGGGTAATCGAAATTTCGCACGCCCCTGCCGCCCCTAAAACGATTTCCTCGCGCCCGGTAAACAGGCGCACCTCATCGGCGATGTCGTTGGCGTACTCTTCGCGGTTGGTGAAAATCCTCACCACGTATCTGGGCTCCAGCGGTTGATGAAGGGGTTGCGCAAGCGCTCGTAATCCAGCGTCGTTTGATCCATATGACCCGGGTAAACGTCGTAATCCCCCTCGAGGCGGAAGAGCGAATTGACGATGGAATCGTGCAACTCATCCGCATTGCCGCCCGGCAAATCGCTGCGGCCTACGCTCAGGCGAAAAAGCGTATCGCCAGCAAAGATCGTGCGCTGTTCTTCGAGCACATAGCACACCGATCCTTTGGAGTGGCCGGGCGTTGCGAGCACCTTGACGGAAAAACCCGCCGGAGCAAGCGTTTCCCCGCCTTTGAGGAGCATGTCCGGCGTGCAGCGCTTGACGCCCATGCCCGCCATCCGCGAAAGGCTCGGGCCGCCCCCGGTGAGCGCGGCGGCATCCGCCTCGTGAATCGCGACTTTTGCGCCGTATTCCTGTTGTAAGTCGGCAACCGCGAGAATATGGTCGAAATGCCCGTGCGTCAGGAGGATATGCGTGGGACGCAGCGCGTTCTCTTCTAGCACTTCCATGACCTTAGCCTTATCCGAGGGATCCACGATGAAACATTCGCCCTCGTTCTTGCCAAAGGCGATATAGGTGTTGACCTCAAGGGGACCCGTGAGCAATTTAATCAGTTGCATTAAAAATTCCTTTCGCTATCCAGCAATATGGTGACCGGCCCGTCATTGCAAATATCCACCTGCATGTCCGCCCCAAACGAACCCGTTTCGACGGGCACGCTTTGGCGAAGCTTGGCGATGGCGGCTTCGTAGAGCGGGATGGCTTTCTCCGGCCGCGCGGCGCGGATGAACCCGGGTCGCCTACCCTTACGGGCATCCCCATAAAGCGTGAATTGGGAGACGAGCAGAATGCTCCCCGCAACATCCGCGAGGGCGAGGTTCATCTTGCCCTCGTCATCCTCAAAGATGCGAAGGCCGGTGAGCTTATCGCAGATATAATCAAGATCCGCCGTCGTGTCGTTCTCATCGATGCCCAGGAGCACCATGTAGCCGCGGTCAATCTTCCCGACGACCTGATTGTCTATTGTAACGCTTGCGCGGCTCACGCGCTGGATGACCGCCCGCATATTCCTTCCTCAATTCCTGCGTTATAGCTATATTCCCCGTAGCTGTTATCCTTTTATCCGCTTACACGTTAAGGCGATAGGCCTCGCGCACACCGCGCACCTTGCGCATGCCCTTCATGATGCTGTTGAGCTGATCCGCACTCGTGACGTTAAAGCCCATCTGCACGCTCACGGTATCCTCACTGGTGCGCGCGTTCATGCTCAGGATGCTGATGTTGAGGTTCATCAATAGCTGGGAGATATCCATCAATAGCCCGGCGCGCTCGTCCGAGGTGACCTGAATATTCACGGGGTAAGCGGCCTTTTCGGTGCTCGCCCACTCCACATCGATCATGCGCTCGCTCGAGAGCATTAAATCAGCAACGTTGGGGCAATCCTTGCGGTGCACGGAAACGCCGCGCCCGCGCGTGATGTAGCCGATAATTGCATCCCCCGGCAGCGGGCTGCAGCAATGCGCGAAGCGCACGCTCATATTCGGCTCGCCCCGCACGATGATGCCGTGGTTGCGAACGGCCTGCGCGGTACGCTGCTCCTCCTTCTGCTCGAGCTTGGCGGCAAACTGTGCCGCGCGCTCCTCCTTGCGAAGCTGCTCCATGAGCTTATGCAGCACCTGGCCCGTGCTGATGCCGCCGTAGCCGATGGCGGCGTACACGTCGTCCAGATCGTTCATGTTGAAGCGGCGCAGCAGATCCTCGCAGTATTCCTTCTTGGTCAGCTCGCTCAACTGCCTGCCCTGGCGCTTGGCGGCCTCCGAGAGCATCTCCCGGCCGCGGGCTACGTTCTCCTCGCGGTTGGCCTTTTTGAACCATTGCCGGATTTTAGCCTTGGCCTGCTGGGTTTTTACGAGCTTGAGCCAGTCTCGGCTGGGCGTGGCGTTGGGTGCGGTGACGATCTCAACCACATCGTTGTTCTTGAGCTTATAGTCGAGGCGCACAATCGCGCCGTTGACCTTGGCGTGCTGGGCGTGGTTGCCCACGTTGGAGTGGATGCGATAGGCAAAATCCAGCGGGGTCGAGCCAGCCACAAGGTCAATGATCTGCCCACGCGGGGTGAGAACATAGACGTAATCGCTAAAGAAATCCTTGCGGATATTCTCCACGAACTCGCTTGTGGTATCCGCATAGTTTTCCAGTTCCAGCGCCTCGCGCAGCCAGGCGAGCTTGCTGTCCAGTTCGTCCTGCTCGGCGCGGCCTTCTTTATACATCCAGTGCGCCGCGATGCCGTACTCGCTGGTCCTGTGCATTTCGAGCGTGCGGATTTGCACCTCAAAGGGCATGCCCGTTTCCGAAAAAAGGGTGGTATGCAGCGAGCGATACATGTTGGTCTTGGGCATCGCGATGTAATCCTTAAAACGGCCAGGCACCGGACGCCAGATGGCGTGGATGACGCCCAGCGCCGCGTAACAGTCGTTGATGGTGTTGACGATCACGCGTACCGCGATAAGATCATAAATCTCCGAGAGCGCCCGGCTTTGCTTTTGGACCTTTTTATAGATGCTGTAGAGGTGCTTGGGTCTGCCGTTGATTTGCGCCTCAATGCCGGCCTCTTCAAGCTGCGCTTTGATGGTGTTGATTGCGGACTCCAAAGTCTGCATGCGCTCGCGCTGCTGCGGCTCGATTTGCCTTTTAAGCTGGGCGGCTTCCTCCGGCCAGAGGTAGTGGAAGCATAAATCCTCCAACTCGCACTTGATGGCGCCCATGCCGAAACGGTCCGCAAGAGGGGCGTACACGTCGAGGGTCTCGCGCGCTTTGCGCATCTGTTTCTCAGGCGTGCAATATTCGAGGGTGCGCATGTTGTGCAGCCGGTCCGCCAGCTTGATGATGACCACGCGCACATCTTTGGCGATAGCGAGGAACATCTTTCTTAAGTTCTCGGCCTGCGCCTCCTCCTTGCTGAGCAGGTCGCTTTTGCCGGTTTTGGTGAGCTTGGTAGCGCCGTCGACCATCTCCGCGATATCTGCCCCGAATATCTGTCGGAGCATGTCCACGGTGATGTTGTCCCCATCCTCCACAACGTCGTGCAAAAGCCCGGCGATGACGGTATTCGCGTCCATGCCCATCTCTAGGAGCATCAGCGCCACGGCCTGCGGGTGGGTAATATACGCTTCTCCCGATTCACGTTTTTGCTTTTCGTGCGCACGTCCGGCAATTTCCATGGCGCGCTCGAGCAGCTTCATGTCGGCTTCGCTGAACCTTTCGGCACAAGCATTATACAGGGCGTCCACAAAAATCGCCTCCTTTCCGGCAGAATCCTTCCCGGGTAAAATCAATAAATCATGGCAGCCATCACATCGTATCCGTCTAAAAGCTTCCTGCCCACCAGATCGGAAAGCTCGATGGCGAAGCGCGCCGCAACGACCTCTCCTCCCGCCTGCTCGACGAGGCGGATCGTCGCGAGCGCCGTACCGCCGGTGGCGAGCAAATCATCCACCACGATCACGCGCTGGCCGGGTAGGATCGCATCGACATGAATCTCAAGCGAATCCGTGCCGTATTCGAGCGCATACTCGTGGCGAATGGTTTGATAGGGCAGCTTTCCGGGCTTGCGCGCCAGAACGAAGCCTGCACCCAGAGCATAAGCGAGGGCGGAGCCTATGACGAAACCGCGCGCTTCCGGTCCCACGACAATATCCACGTTCTTATCCCGCACGCTTTCTGCGAGCTGTTCGATGAGCTGATGGTAAGCCACCGGGTTTTTGATGAGGGTGGTGACATCGCGGAACAGGACCCCTTTGATGGGGAAGTCGGGAATCGAGCGGATTGTGCTCTTAAGATCCATGGTTTGCCTCCTTGTAAAGACGCGTATATTGATCATAGGTTTCGCCAAGCGCGTTGGCAGCCCGGAAAAGCGCACTCTCATCGAGCGTTTTGGCAGGCGCATCGCGCAAGAGGTGCGAGCCTTCTTCTCCGGTGGATACGAAGCCTAGCTCCTCGAAAACGTTTAAAGCGAATGTCGCTACCCGCTCGTTTACCCCGGCCTCGCGGCACAAAGCATCGAGCATGGACGCGCGGTTGTAAAAACCGCCAGCCGTGCGCGCGAGCGCGCGGTAAAGTTCCCCCAGCGCCACACGGTCCGTTTTGAGCGCAGCGGCGAGGTCGTCCGCATCGCCCGACACGGGCGTCAACGCGAAGAACTCCGCGCGGGGCATAAGCGAGCGCAGCTTTTCCCCAAAGCCAAACGCCGCATCAAACACGATGAGCTGCTCATAGCGCGAGACGTCCAGCGCGCCAAGCTCCGGCGCGAGAACGGCAGCGTTATAGGCTGAAGCGCCGCCCGGGGGAGCACCAAAGCATACGTCCATGCGCGCGTAAAGCCCTTCCTGCCGGGCGAGCGTGAGAAAACGTTGCGCTCCCGGTCGCGTGAAGCACAGCACCAAGAGACCGGAAGCCCTTTCAAACGCCCTTTTGACGAACGGCTCGAAGGACTCCGTCCGGCGGAAGGGAAAATAGGCACAGCTATTATTATACAAAAGATTCTTAGAGAATGCATCAGCGAATTTATCCGCGCCGCGGGCGAGATATTTATCGATGTCTGCCGGCGGCGCAGCGCGCAGTGCGCGGATCTCAAGGCGCAGCGTTTCGCCGTTGTAGTCGTTGACCGCAGGCGTGTAAAGCACGTCGCACGCATCCATCGCATTGATTTCATGGAAACGCTCACCGCCGTAAAAATAGACGGCGTTCATATACTGCCCCGCCTTGTGGAGGGTAAGTAAAAGATGCTTGCCCTCGCCCATCGTGCGGATATTCTTAATCTGCACATGATCGGTACGAAGCAGAACACGCTCATTCCCCTCCCCAAAGGGGGCGAATGCCTCCAGCTCTCGTGCAAGGCGCATCGTGACGCCCGTAAACTCCGCCTCATCATCATACGCTTCCTGCGGGATGAACGCCTCTTCCGCGACATTCGCCTGGATATATGCGTCAAGCGCCTCGCGAAAGGGTACGACGTTCTGTTCGGGCAACGTCACGCCCGCAGCGAAAGAATGGCCGCCAAATCGCGTAAAATACCCCTCGCACGCTTTGAGCGCATCGTGGATATTCACGCCCGGAATCGAGCGTGCGGAGCCGGTGACGGTCTCTCCGGAACCGGTGAGCAAGAGCGTTGGCTTATAGTATTTTTCAGCAATTCGCCCGGCGGCGATGCCCACAACGCCCGGATTCCATGCGGGATTGTAGAGCACGATGGAGCGCTTTGCGCACAAATCGTCCGCATCGAGCGCCGCGCAAGCTGCGCGGTAGATTTCCGTCTCCTCGGCGCGCCGCTGCTCGTTGAGCTCGTTGAGGTGCAGCGCGGCCTCGCGCATCTTGGCCTCGTTCTCGCCGATGATGAGGTCCACGGCAATCGACGCGTCATCGATGCGGCCCGCGGCGTTGAGCCGGGGACCGATCACGAAGCCAAACGTCCGCTCCGTCAGCTTTTGTGGCGCTTTGCCGGATACCTCGAGCAGCGCGCGAAGGCCTTTGGGGCAATGCCCGCGTTCGATCGCCGCGAGCGCGAGCGAAACGAACGCCCGGTTCTCGCCGAACAGGGGTACAATGTCCGTAACCGTCGCGATACCGGCAAGCGAAACATAGCGCATCGCCTCCTTGCGCCCGGCTAACGCCTCCACCAGCTTGTACGCAAGCCCCGCGCCGCAGATGTGGCGGTTGGGGTAGTTTTCCTCCGCGCCCGGGCATAAAAGCGCCTCGGAGCGCGGCAGCGTATCCCCCGGGATGTGATGGTCACTGACGATCGCCTCGATGCCCATTTCATAGCAACGCGCAAGCTCGTCTACGGCCTTCACGCCGTTGTCCACGGTGATAACAAGCTTCGTTCCCGCGGCGCGCAGCGCGTCCGGTGTCGCGGCGTTCATGCCGTAGCCCTCGTCGTGGCGCGAGGGGATCATATAAAAAACATCCGCACCGCGCGAGCGTAGGTATAACATGAGGATCGACGTCGCGCAAACGCCGTCCGCGTCGTAATCCCCGAAAATGCAGATGCGCTCCTTGTCCCGAATGGCGCGCTCAACGCGCGAGACGGCCTTGTGCATCTCCCCAAATAAAAACGGATCGTGAAGATTCCCCTCGCCGGGGTGCAAGAACTCCTCCGCAGCGAGACCGTCCGTTAAGCCGCGCGCCATGAGCAACTGCGCCGCGCGCGCCGAAACGGCAAGATCCCGGCCCAGCGCCTCAGCCTGTGCAATGGGCTGTTTTGCGCGCCTGCGTTCAAAAACGAGCATAACGATCCCTTTCCTCCGGCAAAGCCGAATTCCCAAGACCGATTATACTATGATTTGACAGGAGTGAACAGGTTTATTTGACCGCGCGGAAGATCATGGCGGAAAGCATTCCAGAGAGGAGCCCCACCCCGAAATCCGCCAGCACCCCGAGCGAGAGCGTGAACGTATCCGCCAGAATGGAGAAGATGACAAACGCGAAGGCGGAATAAATCAGCCCGGCCGCCGCGCCATAAAACCATGTGCGCTCGACACCGCGTCGGGCGATGACGATGCCCGCGACCGCGGCCGACACGACTTTGATGCCCGTATTGACGGCGCCGATGCTGCCCGTTCCCAGCCACTGCTGCCACATGGCCGCGGCGTAGATGACGATCAGTAAAAGGCTGACGGCGCTCGCTGTCACCGCGGCTTTCAACAGCTCAATAAACATATTCGGCGCTTCGTTCGATCTGGATTTTCGCATAGCCGTCCCCCTTTCGCACGGTTATACGTATGCTTGTTTTTACACGGATATGCTCTTTGCCGCATCTACGGCAAAACCGGCGCAAAGGGCCGCTGTTTGTTAATAAACATTGACGAAATAGGCGTAGGAATTGCAAAATCCGGCCAAAGCGTCTACAATGAAGCATACTTTTTTGAAAGCACCGGCTTTTACCGGAGGATAATTTGAACAAACGCATCAACAAAACAATCAAACGCAAGGCTAAGCACGCTGTGCTGCGTCTGCGCAAACTCCGCGCTGTTTGGCAGCGCGCAAGCCTTCGCAAGCGGCTGCTCGTCGGTGGCTCCGCGGCGGGGATTATCCTCGCGCTCACGGCGCTTATCATCGTGCTGTCCGGCTCGGGCAAAACGGAAACGGGCGCGCGCAACGTGCAAAACACCGCCGGCCAGGTGATATTCGCCGGCGTGGAAAGCGGGACGGAAGGCGTGTACGACATCGCACCTACCCCCAGACCCACGCCTAGCCCTACGCCTTACACGCCGCCGACCCCGACACCCACGCTCGATCCCACGCTCCGGCGCGGCATGGAGGATCCGCGGGTTGAAGTGCTGCAACTGCGTCTAATTGAGCTTGGCTATCTCGAGCTGGATGAACCCACGCAGAAGTTCGGCTCCGCCACGGAGCACGCCGTGCTCTACTTCCAGCGGCAGGTCAACTTCACCAAGGCTTTGATGGACCAGGGCATCACGCTCGACTCAGACGGGATTGCGGGCTTGAAAACACAGGAGTTGCTCTTTAGCGACAGCGCGCCAAAATACTGCGTTGTCTACGGCATGGATGGGAGCGACGTCTCCGATATGCAGGAGCAGCTCAAGGATCTTGGCTACATGAGCTCCGTCACGGGCAGCTACCTGGAGCAGACTGTCGCCGCGCTCAAGTCCTTCCAGGAGGAAAATAATCTAAGCGTCGATGGCATGTGCGGCGCAAAAACCTTCGAGCTGCTCTACAGCGACTCTGCCAAGGAAAGCCCCAACATGCGCAAGGCCGCCCGCACGAAGGCTAATTACGAAAAGATGATCGCCATCGCCAAGGATCAGGTTGGCGACCCCTACGTCCGCGGCAGCAAGGGTCCCAGCAGCTTCGACTGCTCCGGCCTCGTACACTACTGCCTCAAGGAAGCCGGCAGCAACCGCCGCCGCCTCAACGCGGCGGGTTATGCAAACGTTTCGGATTGGGAGAAGATTTCGAGCATAGG
>CAYNDC010000005.1:12052-18735 GCA_964396085.1 uncultured Clostridium sp.
TCTTCTACAGCGATGACTTTTCAAAGATCGGCCATGTTGGCATCGTCATCAACAACAGCGGCGAGATGATCGACGCTTCCTCGGGCAATGGCAAGGTAGTGCGCAGAAGCTACACTACCGCCTATTGGAAAAAGCATTTTTACTGTGGAAGGCGGCCTTGGTGATGAATAACCTGCTCGTTAAAGACCTGCGCGCGCTCGTCTGCTGTGATGGGGCGGACAGCGTTTATGAAGCCTGCGACCTGTTGATCGAGGATGGTAAAATCGCCCGCATCGGTCAAGGCCTCGCCGCACCCGATGGGTGTGAGGTTTTTTCCGGCGCGCACATGCTCTGCTACCCCGGCCTCGTGAATGCGCACCATCATCTTTACCAGTTCTTTTCGCGCAACCTGCCCGCCGTGCAGAACATGGAGCTATTCGATTGGCTTCGCGCGCTCTACGAGGTGTGGAAGAACCTCGATGGCGAGACGGTGCGCTATTCCTCCCTATCCGCCCTAGGCGAGCTTGCCAAAAACGGCTGCACGACCTGCTTTGACCACCACTATGTGTTCCCCCGCGCGGCTGGTGATTTGCTCATCGACGAGCAGTTTGCCGCAGCGGATATATTGGGTATGCGCCTCACAGCCTCGCGCGGGAGCATGGATCTTTCTAAAAAGGATGGCGGACTGCCGCCGGATACCGTCGTGCAAACCGTCGACGAGATCCTCTGCGACAGCGCGCGGCTCATCGAGCGCTATCATGACGCCTCCTTTGGCGCGATGCATCAGGTTGTCCTCGCGCCTTGCTCTCCCTTCTCGGTCTCCGGCGAGCTGATGAAGCAAAGCGCCCTGCTCGCGCGCGAAAAGGGCGTACGCCTGCACACGCATCTCGCTGAAACCCGTGATGAAGTCATGTACACGCAGGAGCGCTTTGGTATGCGCCCGCTCGCGTATATGGAGTCCCTTGGTTGGGCGGGGCGGGATGTGTGGTACGCGCACGGCATCCACTTCAACGATGAAGAAATCACCCGCCTTGCCCAAACCGGCACAGGTATCGCCCACTGCCCGATTTCCAACATGAAGCTCTCCTCCGGCGTGGCGCGCGTTCCTGATTTGATGGCAGCCGGTGTGCCTGTGGGTTTGGCGGTTGACGGCAGCGCAAGCAATGACGGCTCCAGCCTTTTGGAGGAGATCCGCGTGGGTTATCTGCTGCACCGGCTAACATGGGGGAAGAATGCCCCTTCGGGCTACGACATGCTAAAACTCGCAAGCGCCGGCAGCGCGCGCCTGTTGGGGCGCAATGACATCGGCTCGCTCGAAGTTGGTAAATGCGCGGACTTCTTCCTCATCGACAGCCGCAGGCTTGAGCTTGCCGGCGCATGTACCGACCCCAAGAACCTGCCGGGCACGGTGGGCATTAGGGGCGGCGTCGATTATTCCTTCGTGGGCGGCAAAATGATTGTGCGCGAAGGCCGGCTCGTTCATGTGGATGAGGAAAACCTATCCCACAGAGCCGGAGAAGCTGTAAACGCCTACCTCGCGCGAGCGTAAGGAAGAACAAACTCACGGGAGCGTCTCCCTTTTCCTAAGGCAACACCGGACAAGTCGGGCATGCGTCTGCCTTTGTACGGAATTGCCTATTTTTTTTAAACGTGGCTTGAAATCGACATAATCGTCTATTATAATGTAAAATGGTTATGGATCGGCATTACATATGACGCCCATATATCCCTATATAACACACGGAGGAACGCAATGATTCAATTTGACCTTATCCGTAGGACAGACCCCGAAATCGCCCACGCCATGGAGCTTGAGCTCAATCGCCAGCGCGATCATCTTGAGCTCATTGCATCCGAGAATTTTGTCTCCGAAGCGGTCATGGCTGCGATGGGCAGCCCCCTGATCAATAAATACGCCGAAGGCTATCCCGGCAAGCGTTATTACGGCGGCTGCGAATGCGTGGACATCGTTGAGAACATCGCACGCGAACGTGCGTGCAAGTTGTTTGGCGCCGAGCACGCCAACGTACAGCCCCACTCAGGCGCGCAGGCAAACCTCGCCGTGTATTTCTCTTTGCTCGAATACGGCGACACGGTACTCGGCATGAGCCTTTCAAACGGCGGCCACCTCACCCACGGCAGCCCCGTCAACATGAGCGGCAAATACTACAATTTCATCCCCTACGGCGTGCGCCCGGAGGACGAGCAGATCGATTACGACGATGTTCGCGCCCTCGCCCTGGCGCACAAACCCAAACTGATCGTCGCGGGCGCATCGGCGTATCCGCGCGCGATCGATTTTGCAAAATTCCGCGCAATTGCCGATGAGGTCGGAGCGTATTTCATGGTAGATATGGCGCACATCGCCGGCCTTGTGGCGGCGGGCGTGCACATGAGCCCCATTCCGTACGCGGACGTCGTCACCTCCACCACGCACAAGACCCTGCGCGGCCCGCGCGGCGGTTTGATCCTGTGCCGCGAGAAGTTTGCCAATCTCATTGACAAGGCCATCTTCCCCGGCACACAGGGCGGCCCGCTCATGCACGTCATCGCTGCCAAGGCAGTATGCTTTGAGGAAGCGCTCAGGCCGGACTATAAAGAATATCAGCAGCGCGTCGTCGACAACGCGCAAGCCCTCGCAAAGGGTCTGAGTGCGCGCGGCGTCAAGCTCGTTTCCGGCGGCACGGACAACCATTTGCTGCTCGTTGACCTCGGGTCTGAGGGACGCACCGGCAAGGAGATGGAGAAGTTGCTGGATTCTGCCAACATCACTGTCAACAAGAACACCGTCCCCAGCGAAACGCGAAGCCCGTTTACCACCAGCGGCATTCGCCTTGGCACCCCCGCCGTCACCACGCGCGGCTTCAATCAAGCCGATATGGATGCCATCGCAGGCTATCTCACGCAGGTCATCCTCGAGGGCGAAGCGGCTGTGCCGCAGGTTAAAGCCGGCGCGCTTGCACTGACTGCGAAGTATCCGCTGTACGAATAAGATAACCGAACACAAAATCGAAAGAGGCCGCCGTGTGCGGCCTCTTTTTGCGAATATATTCTGTCTTTTTCGTTGACAATGCACGCAAGCGATGCTATATTATGTTTGATATCCGAGCATTATAGTAGGAATTGAGGTGAAGCGTACATGATGCTCTCGACAAGAGGCAGATACGGCCTCAAAGCGATGGTGGACTTAGCCCAAGCGTATGGTAAAACGCGCTTGAGCACAATGTCCCTTGCAGCGCTTCAGGGCGTGAGCGGCACGTACCTCGAGCAACTCATAAGCGCGCTGAAAAAAGCAGGGCTCGTCAATGCCACGCGCGGAGCGCAGGGCGGATATGAGCTTTCCCGTGCGCCGGAGGAAATCACCATCAACGAGGTGTTGAATGCGCTCGAAGGAGAAACGATTGTAGCCAACTGCGTGAGCACGGGCAACGTGAACTGCACAAACGCCTGCATCTGCTCGACGCGGCCGCTATGGCTCAAGCTTCAGAACCGCATCAACGAGGTGCTCGATTCCACCACTTTGAAAGATATGGCTGACGATTATCAAATTCAGCTTGAAAGGGAAGTCAATGAGACGAATTTATCTTGACAACGCAGCAACCGCGGCGCTCTCCCCAAGAGTGCTCGAGGCGATGATGCCCTATCTGACTACGGTTTACGGCAACGCGTCAAGCCCGCACACATTCGGGCAGGAGGCTCGGCGCGGCGTCGAAGCCGCGCGTGAGACTGTGGCCAAGGCTTTAGGCGCTGACCCCAACGAGATCATCTTCACCGGCGGCGGCACGGAGAGCGACAATACGGTGTTCTTTGGCGTGGCCGAGCGCTATAAAAACAAGGGAAACCATATCATCACAACGAGCGTTGAGCACCACGCTGTGCTGCATGCCGCGGCGGCGCTTGAGCGACGCGGGTATGAGGTGACCTACCTCCCCGTAGATGAATACGGCCTTGTGACGCCCGAACAGGTGGCTGGTGCGATTACGGATAAAACCATCCTCGTATCGGTGATGTTTGCCAATAATGAGGTTGGCACCATAATGCCCATCCCCGAAATCGCCAAGGTGTGCCGCGAGAAGGGCGTGCTCTTCCACACGGATGCCGTGCAGGCAGTGGGCCACATTCCCATCAACGTACACGAGATGGGAATCGACATGCTCTCCCTCTCCGCGCACAAGTTCCACGGACCCAAGGGCGTAGGTGCGCTGTATGTGCGAAAAGGTATGCGCCTGCCTAGCTTTATCATCGGCGGGGAGCAGGAAAAGGGACGCCGTGCCGGCACGGAAAACGTGGCGGGCATCGTAGGTCTCGCACGGGCGCTTGAGCTTGCCGTAGATGCCATGCCCGAGACCGCCGCGCGCATGAGTGTGCTGCGAGATAAGCTCATACGCGGTATCCTGGAGACCATCCCTGAGGTGAAGCTCAACGGGCACCCGGAAAAGCGGCTGCCGAACAACGCAAACGTGAGCATCCGTTTCATCGAGGGCGAATCGATTTTGCTTATGCTCGACATGAACGGCATCGCCGCCTCTTCCGGCTCCGCGTGTACGAGCGGCTCGCTTGACCCCTCTCATGTGTTGCTGGCGATGGGCCTCACGCACGAGGTTGCGCATGGCTCCGTACGCATGACGCTCGATGCCCAAACCACTGAAGAAGATATCGACTACGTGCTGCACACGCTGCCCGAAGTAGCGAGTAAACTGCGCTTGATGAGCCCGCTATGGCAGGGCTCGGCCGAATAAAGGAGGAAAGAACGATGTATACCGAAAAAGTGCTAGACCATTTTTCCCACCCGCGCAACATGGGTGAACTTGAAGAAGCAAACGGCATGGGCATGGTGGGCAACGCCAAGTGCGGCGACATTATGCAGATGTTCCTAAAAATAAGCGACGAGGGCATCATCGAGGACGTGGGCTTCAAGACCTTTGGTTGCGGCGCGGCCATCGCCACCTCGTCCATGGCGACCGAGCTGATCAAAGGAAAAACCATCGAGGAGGCGCTGCATCTCTCCAACTCCGCCGTTGTGGAGGCGCTTGAGGGATTGCCCCCGCAGAAGATCCACTGCTCCGTGCTCGCGGAAGAAGCGATCAAGGCCGCCCTTGAGGATTACTACAAACGCAAGGGTCTGCCCATCCCCGAAGGCATCACGCATACGGAAATCGAACACTAGGGCCAAGCAAAACCCGGGCAGCGCCCGGGTTTTTTGCACCTCATCCGGCTGCCTCCCTAGACGCGCCGATTCCGTTGGTGTTTGTTTTTACCAAGGCAGCAACGAACCAGTCCGCTGCCGCCATTTAATACTATGCTCCGTTTTGCACCATCGTTTGCAGTTCACACAGATTGCGCAGTTACCCTACCAGCTTGACAACACTTTGCGGCAGACTATCTAAATCACCTGTCCCAGAGACAAAATTATAATTACTGCCATTGAAGGTTACTTTATCTCCAATCACTCTTCCATTCACAGTTTGATTGGAACCGTTCATAGTAATAGTCCCTTTCGGGGCGTACACCAATCCATCCAGTTCTATATTAGAGCCATTGATGGTTATATTTCCATTCTCTGAATAGAAACACACAGAAGAACCTGATGAGCTTAAATTACTTCCGTTGAATGTAATATTACCTGATACAAGAACAACGCCTTTCCCAGTAAAGTTGCTTCCATTAACAGTTAAGTTTCCTTTGATATAGATCGGAGAATCAACATTCATATTACTTCCATTGTATGTTTTGTTCCCTGTATATGCTTGTCCTGCTGCTTCAGCCTCAGATTGTATTAAGTCAGAAAAATCCGGCATATCAATCAATGACGCTGCACTATAAACTTTCTTGCCTATTGTTATATTGCTTCCGTTCGTAGTAATGTTTGAAGCTTGACAGGTTCCGGAAATCGTTTGGTTGGAACCGTTCATTGTGAAAGTCGATACAGCCTCAGCCGATCCTGTAATCTTTTGCTTTGAACCGTTAATGGAAAACTTATAATTTGAGTGTGCGCTACCATTAACAGTCGTATTGCTCCCGTTAAATGTCAATGTGTAATCAGGGTCGCCCGAGAAAACCGTAAAATTAAACGGTCCACCTCCCATGCCTGATTTTTCCGCCACCGCGCGCGCAGATACATCTGCATCTGTAAAGCCTAGAATTCTGGCAAATGAATACTGCACATTCATTGTGCATAAGACTTCAATCTGGTTTGAATCACCATCATACGGAGTGATTACTGTTGTATTCGCTTTCTCTACCCCATTTAATTCAGCAAAGTCCTTTGCAGTGCTTATAGCAGCATTTTTAGTTGGTAAATCCTGGGCACCCGCTAAGGCCGCAGCATCTGCAGCATTTTGCAGTTGCGATTTTGTCATATGTATCATCCCAACATCAATGACTAAAGCAGAAAAACCCAATAAAACCACCATAACTAGAGCAGCTAGCACCAACGATTGGCCGTCTTCATTTTTTTGCAATTTTTTTGCAAGCCTTATCATTCAAATCCCCCCTCCCCTGCAAGAAACGTTTCCCAAAATACTTTGGGTGTCTGTTTGTTCAATCAGTTCCTTTTCGTACCTTTGATGTATTGACACGTATACTCAATCTCTGTATCTCTTTGTTGACCGGAAGATGTCTTCTCGATAGACTGAACGCTGCCGCCTGTAGTGTCTTTAAGATTTCTGTGTATCCCAAAAGGACTTATCCCGAATCTTACCCAT
>CAYNDC010000006.1:0-18317 GCA_964396085.1 uncultured Clostridium sp.
CTTATTTTGCTGATAATCAGCAGGTTAAATCAAAACTTAACGAACTATTGTAAATGAAAACGATTAAAACAAAATCTTTTCCAGATACAAAAATACACCAATAACTCCATTTTTTTCAATACCATTGCAACCAATCAATAAAAATCAATAATTATTAATAAAACTCAGGTTTGGAGGAATCATCCTATTTCTATGGATAAAAAAGGTTTTGACATTATTTACCGAACATATTTTAGAATTCTATATCTGTACTCACGCAAGATAGTCGGCAAACACGAAGTGGCAGAAGATATTGTTCAGGATGTATTTGAAGATTGTTGGAGTCGCCGCGAAGAGATTGACTGGGAATCTCCTATTAAGCCTTACCTCTATAAATTAGTGAGAAACAAATCCATCGATTTCACCCGACTTTCAGCCAATCATAGCGAAGCACTTTCTTCAACTGACCAAGAGTTAGAAAGCATCATTTTCCAACTCTTCACAACACATAATTATATTTTTTCGCACGAGTTACAGGCGGAGATAAATCACGCGGTAAACAATCTTCCAAAAAAATGTCAGGAAGTTTTTCTACTCAGCCGTTCCGAATCATTAAAAAACAAAGAAATAGCCAGCAAACTAGACATCCACATCAAAACTGTTGAGAAACATATCTCCACAGCCTTAAAAAACATAAAAGATCATTTGAAGGAGGTTGGCTACCTGACAACCTACACTCTGATGTTTTTCTTTCATTCACTCTAAAACCCCATTTTTAACATTTGAAAAGTAGGGTTTCTTTTTTTTAAATCGTGATATAATTAAACACCGTATTTTTATGGATATAAATTCTATTATTGTTTCATACCTTGAAAACAACGCATCTGATGAAGAAAAAGAATTTCTTCTCAATTGGATAAAAGAATCGGATGACAACAAAAAACTTTTCGAGCGTATTGTAATTACATGGGAAAAAACTTTTCTGATGTATCCCGACAAGAATTTGGAGATTCCGGAATTTGACAAAGAGACACTCCGCCTGTCCCGGACCAAATCCAGACTTTGGTATATTATTTCAGGAGTTGCAGCTGCCATTATCACACTTGTAGCCATTTCTTTCTTCTTGCAGACACCAAGGGATAATCAAATCACCATCTATTCGCAAGATACAAAAAAACAAATCACGTTTCCCGACGGTAGCGTGGTGTGGTTAAATAAAAACAGCAGCATCACTTTCCCTGATAATTTTGAGAAAAACAGAACCGTATCGCTGCATGGCGAGGGATTTTTTAATGTTAAACGAAAAGACGACAAAAGACCTTTTATCGTCAAGACAAAGCTTACGGAAATTAAAGTAATCGGGACTCAATTTTATGTTGACAATTCAGACAGTCTTTTCAATGAAGCGGTGCTTCAATCCGGAATTATTCAACTGACCGCAAATGACAAGTCTCTCCTGCTGAAGCCTAATCAAAAAGTAAATATAGATAAAGAAACAAATAAAGTTACCATATCCGAAGTAAATCCGGAAAATTACACAAACTGGACAAACAGCAAACTCGTTTTCAAAAACAAAAACCTTGACGACGCTTTTCTGCAAATGGAAAAATGGTTTGGTGTTACTATCAATAACGACATTGAGTCATTGAAAAAATTTCCCGTATCATTGACCATCAACGATGAAACGCTGGAAGAAACAATGAAAATGCTCTCACTGATTAGTCCGCTTACTTATGAAATATCCGGCAACATAGTTACTATTCAACAAAAGAAAAAATCACGTTAATTAAAACAAGTTTCACAACATGAAAGAATTAGTTGTAACGAAAATCAAAAATGTATTGAAATCATTTTCTCACAAAAAAACAATTTTTGTTTTATGCGCATTGGTCATTTTCCATGTTTTTGATTCAAAGGCTTTTTCGCAATCTCAAGCAATCAACTTGAAACTTCAAAATGTACCTCTCTCTGAAGCAATTCAAGCAATTGAGAAACAAAGCAACTTCAAATTTGCATTCAATAATATTGATGTAGATGTGAATAAGCGGGTAACCATCAATGCAGTTAATAAATCGCTACGGGATGTAGTTGCCGAATTATTTCCACAATACAACGCCGTTTTCAACCGGAATAACATTATTGTAATCTCCAATAAGCAAACTACCAACCCGACAGCCAACAGTACAAGCAATGCTGCTACTCGCGTTCAAGGCAACAACACTTCGCCTAAAATCATCCGTGGGAAAGTAGTGGATGCCGTAGGCGAAACACTGATTGGGGTAAACATAATGGAGGTTGGCACATCCAATGGAACCATTACAGACGTAAACGGGAATTACACCCTTACTGTTCGCGATGAGCAATCAATACTCAAATTCAGCTACGTAGGATTTCAGGACAGAGAAATAACCGTAGGTCAGGACAATGTCATCAACCTTACGCTTGCCGAGCAAGCCAAAGAATTAGAGGAAGTAGTAATTGTGGGATTCGGGACACAGAGGAAAGTTACGGTAACGGGAGCTGTCTCATCTATGTCGGAGCAGGAGCTGCTGAAATCTCCCCAGGCAAACATCAGCAACTCGCTGGTAGGACGACTCCCTGGTTTGATAGCCGTTCAGAGAAGCGGTCAGCCGGGCGAGAGCCAGTCTACAATCCGCATTCGAGGCGTAGGCACTTTTAACGGTTCTGCCGATCCATTGATTATGGTGGATGGAGTCGAGGGTATCAACTACAACAACATTGACCCAAGTGAAATCGAAAGCATCTCCATTCTGAAAGATGCTTCATCTACAGCCGTTTACGGAGTGAGAGGCGCCAATGGCGTAGTATTGATTACCACAAAGAGAGGTGCCGAGACCAAGCCGAAAATCAGACTCTCGTCCAACGTAGGTTTTAACACATTTACAGATATACGCAGAAGTGTTTCTTCCTATGACTACGCAATTGGTTATAACGAAGCACGCAAATACGACTCGTATCTCACCGGCGGATACAATCCGGCATATACCGCCGAGCAAATAGAAAAATACCGCACCGGAGAAGACCCGATATTTTACCCCAATACAGATTGGTTCAGAACCATGTATAAGGATTTCACAACTCAATCACAACATAATCTGAATATCAGCGGAGGTTCTAAAAAAATCAAATACTTTACCTCGGTGGGTTATTATAACGAGCAAGGTATGTTCAGCAAGAATATCACCTCATTTATAAAAGATTACAATGCACAACCACGTTTTACGCGGTACAATTTCAGAACAAACCTGGACTTTGATATTACTAAAAATCTCTCTATCGGTTTTGACATTTCCTCTCAAACTGAAGAAAGAAAGGGAAACACAACCAGCATCAACCGCTTGATTGAAATCGTAACCAAAGCCAACCCAACCATTTCGCCGGGTATCGTGGATGACAAGTTGATTACGCTGGGCGTAGAAGGTTCCGGCGGACAAACACCTCACACTCTTATGCTCATTTACGGGTACACACGTGACTCCCGAACTTATCTGAACGGAACCGTAAATATGAGATATAAACTTGATTTTGTAACCCCGGGATTATCTGCAAAAGCAAAAGTATCTTATCTTAATTTTAACAGAGATAATCGTGGGTTCAGTAAAACCCCGTTAATTTACCTGCCGATAAGGACAAATGATGACAAGATGGTATATGTGCCTCAAAATGAGGAAAAACCATTTACCACCACCAGCACCATTTCAAAATTCAGAAGAGAGTATGTAGAGTATGGTCTTGATTACAACCGCATATTTGGGAATCACACATTCGGAGCACTCTTCCTGTATAACCAAAACAAACTGTACGACCCTACACTTCTTTACATGGTGCCTCGCGGATATCAGGGTATAGTGGGAAGAGTAACGTACGACTATAAAAACAAATACTTGCTGGAGTATAACCTGGGTTACAACGGAACAGAAAACTTTGCGGAAGGAATAAGATTTGGATTTTTCCCTGCCTACTCCATCGGATGGGTACCTACAAATGAAGATTTCTTTCCGAAGAACAACATTGTCAGTTTCATAAAACTAAGGGGTTCTTACGGAGAAGTAGGTAACGACCAGGTAGGTAGCGAGCGATTCTTATACCTTCCATCATCCTACTCATACACAAATAATTACTATTATTTTGGTGAGATAGGCAAAAACTTAGCCGGCTACAGAGGCTCTGTAGAAGGTAAAATAGGTAATCCGGATTTGACTTGGGAAAGGGCACAAAAACTAAACGTGGGTATGGACCTTCACCTTCTCGATTCAAAATTAAGAATAACGGCAGACTGGTTTCGGGAAAAAAGAGATAATATTCTGGCAAACTTAGGCACTATTCCCACAATTGCAGGAGCTAATCTCCCGGCTTACAATTTAGGTAAAATGCGAAATAGCGGATACGATATCGAAGCAAGTTTTAACAACAGCTACGAGAAATTTAATTACTGGGTCAGAGGAAGTTACACCTACGCGCATAACGTCATTGAATTTATGGATGAGCCTACGATGCCTTATCCCTATCTTCAGGCAACAGGACAAAGAGCCGGACAATTTTTTGGGTTGATTGCCGAAGGATTTTATAATACATGGGAAGAAGTAAACGACCCGATGAGACCTGTTTCTGCATGGAATACAAACAAACTGCAGCCCGGAGACATTAAATACAGGGATGTAAATGGCGACGGAATAATCAACTCTTACGACTATGTTCCTATCGGTTACTCCAACTTCCCTGAAATAGTTTACTCCTTCTCACTTGGAGGAGATTTCAAAGGATTTGACCTTTCAGTAATGTTTCAGGGAGCAGGAAATGTATCTGTAAATTATTCGCGACATGCCCGTTTCGGCTATCGGGAAGGAGCTACGGTGCAGGATTACATTCTAGAAAGAAGTTGGAGCCAGGAAAGATATGAACAAGGACTTCCGATAGATTTTCCGCACTTATCTGAGGGTGATGGAGTCCAGCAGCACAACTACACCCCGCCATCATCCATGTGGATTCGTAACTCAAGCTACCTTCGGTTAAAAAATATTGATTTGGGTTACACATTCGGCAAACAACTGAACAAGAAGCTGGGCATAAGCTCCATTCGTATATTTGCCAATGCTAACAACCTCTTCACCTGGAGCGAAATGCTGCCCGGAGTTGATCCGGAAAGTAACGTAGCCAGCTCCAACTACGAGCCTTATCCGTTAGTAAAAACAATTAATTTTGGAATGAATATTAACTTTTAAAGGATTATGAAACATACAATTTTAATAATTAGCCTAATTATCACTTCTATTTTTTCATTTTATAGTTGTAACAATGATTTTCTGGACAAACCGCCCGGAGTAGATGTTACGGAAGACACAATATTTTCCTCTAAAGTAGAAGCTGAAACTTATGTTACAGGGCTTTACAAAGAAGGTTTGCATTCAATGCTCGCTATCAATATGCGGGTTACATCTGCCAATCCTCTGAATGTAGGAAGTGGCTATTTTTCCAAATCAACTAGTACAACGGACGAAGGAATGATTTCGGCAAACAGCTGGGGAGAACCCCATCAATGGAACAATGCGGCAGTAACTCCCGACAATATCCCGTGGCAGGATTACAGATACCACGTGCGTTGGATTGCTATCAGGAGAGCATACGTTTTGTTGGAGAAAATAGACATGGTGCCGGATGCCGATCAGGCCTACAAAACGCAGGTGAAAGGTGAAGCGCGGTTCTTTATAGCTCTCAACTACTTTGAAATGCTGAAACGGTACGGCGGCGTACCTATCGTGGACAGAAGGATTACTCCGGCTGATTTACTCAATATGAAACTGAAAAGAAACACGGTAGCAGAAGTGATGGATTTTATTACCACCAATGTGAATGAAGCCATAGAAAAACTGCCCGATTCTTACCCGAGCAACATGCGCGGACGCGTTACAAAAGGAGCAGCACTGATGTTAAAAAGTAAAGCGCTTCTTCTGGCTGCCAGTCCGCAGTTTAACACAGCCACTCCTTACCTGGACTTTGGTGCAAACAACAACTTGATTTGCATGGGTAATACAGACCCAACCAGATGGCAAGCGGCAGCTGATGCAGCCAAAGCGGTGATCGACTGGGCACCTGAAGGCGGTATTCGGCTGATTGATGACCAAGGCCCGGATAAAAATTACAAATATGTGTGGGAAGTAAATGATAATGCGGAAATCATTTTGGCCAACAAAATTATCGGTACCCGCAGAGCAAACCAATATCCCTACACTGGTATTTTTCCCACTACTATTCATACCGGTAACGGCGGACCTTCCATACTTTTTGAATTTATAAAAAAATATGAGAAAAAAGACGGGACTCCTCAAACCTGGGATATGCACGGTAGTGATGATTTGATTCAAAAAATTTCTCAACTCGACAATCGTTTTGCTCAAACCGTACTCTACCCGGGTTCCTATCTGAATTCTACATTTCCCGAGGTTCAAACAAACATTGGAGAAGTGGTAGGCGGACAAATAAGTCTTGACAATCCGGGAAAACACTCGGCAAACTGTTACGGAGGTTCATGGCAACGAAAGTTTATTCCCGACAATATTGACAAAACAGCTCAAATGCCGAACAACTTTATTTACAGATTAGCAGAAGCTTATCTCAATTACGCTGAAGCATTAAACGAAGCACAAGGACCGACTCAGGCTGCTTATGACGCGGTTAATGCTATCCGTAACCGTTCAGGAATGCCGGATTTACCCACCGGACTAAGTAAAGAGGAGTTCAGAGAAAGAGTAAGAAATGAAAGAGCTATTGAGCTTGCTTTCGAAGACATCCGCTTTTGGGATTTAAGACGTTGGTTACTTTCTGACAAGGATGGCTACGGCATGAACGGCAATGTGTGGGGAATGAAAGTGTACAAAATTACAGGAACAAAAAACTACAGATACGAGCCTTATACGAATAAAGAGCGCACTTTTAAGAAGTCAATGTATCTGCATCCATTTTATTTGGTAGAGATAAATAAAGGATACCTTATCCAAAATCCCGGATATTAACAGAAATGGCTAAACTAAAATAAGAACAACCAACATGAGATTCATACTTAACAAAAAACAGATAGCTATATTTTTCATCTTTTCGATGGTTTTCATTTCCAAGAGTCCTATTCTTGCTCAAATGGAAGATACTATTCATAACCCTTCAGGCAATAATGTGAGACACATAGCTTACGGCTCACAAGAAGAATGGAAAAGAACTGCCGCTATCTCGGAAGCCAAAGGAAAAGAACTGGAAAAATCATTTACTTCCAATCTTGGGAATACTTTGTTCGGAAGAATTCCCGGATTAACCGTGATGCAGGGCAGCAGTGAACCGGGGCAACAATCTCCGGCTTATTACTCCAGAGGACTGGGAACATTCGGTGTCAATGACATGCTGATAATCGTTGATGGCTTCGAAGGCAGTTTAGAGCAGTTTATCCCTGAAGAAATAGAATCTGTCAGCTTGCTTAAAGACGCCTCTGCTACTGCCATTTACGGAAGCCGCGGAGCAAACGGCGTACTGCTGGTAACCACAAAACGAGGAATCTACCAGCCTCTGGCCATCGAAGTGGGCGTGAAAATAGGAGTACATCAGCCTACGAGAGTCCCAAAATTTTTAGACTCCTACAACTACAGCTTGCTTTACAACGAGGCTCTGAGAAACGATGGATTCGACCCGACCTATTACGGATATTCGACAGATGCCATTGAAGCCTATCGCACTCAATCCGATCCTTATTTCTATCCAAATGTAAATTGGTACAACGAGATAATGCGGGATTACTCACCTATGTCCAATTACAACATTAACTTTCGGGGCGGCGATGCAAATGTTCGCTATTTCGGAATGCTCAACTTATTGATGGACAACGGACTGCTTAAGAAAGCTCCCGAAAATTTTACCAATACTACAAACAGCCAGTACAAAAGATACAATTTCAGAGCTAACATAGATGCCAATTTAAGTAAAAGTACATTAGCTTACGTAACACTCGGTGGTGCGGTAGAAGACAAGTCCAATCCGATTGACAATACAGTATCCTGGTTTTTTAACCGCATTAACTCGATTCCATCCAATCTCTTCCCGGTATTTAACCCCAATGGAAGCTACGGTGGAAACAGCGAATATACCAATCCTTTAGGCAACCTGCTGGAAACTGGAATTTACACCTCCAACGGCATTACCATTCAGTCCAGCCTTAAACTTACCCAAAAATTGGATGTTATATTGAAAGGATTAAGTGCTTCTGCAGCCGTTTCATTCAACAACTACTTCGTAAACAACTCGAATAAATCCAGAACGTACCAGCAATTTTCCATTTTCCGAAATCCCGATAATACAATCGGCTATACTCCGTACGGGCAAACCACATCATTATCTGCCAGCGAAGGAAACGAGCAGCAATGGAGAAACATCTCGCTTCAGGGATTCCTGAATTACAGCAACACGCTCGGCATACATGATATAGATGCGCTGGTAATGGGAAGCACGGATACTTACAGCACTTACGCTGAGACCCATCCCTACCGTCATGTAGCTCTTAACGGACGTTTTACTTATGCTTTGAGCCGAAAATACATCAGTGAATTTTCATTTAGCTACATGGGTTCCGAAAACTTTGCTCCCGGTAAACGGTTCGGGTTTTTCCCCGCATTTTCACTCGGATGGCTCATGTCTAACGAAGACTTTTTAAGCAGTTCCGAAATCTTTGATTTCCTTAAACTCAGAGCATCGGTAGGACTAGTAGGCAACGACCTCATCGGAGGTGAACGTTTTATGTTTGACCAATATTACCGTGGTGCAGGAACTTACTATTTCGGAACGGGAAATACCGAATTCTCCAGTCATCAGGAATTTAGAAAAGCAAACCCGAATATAACGTGGGAAAAAGATTTGAAAATAAACGTAGGTATTGAAATGACTTTATTAAAAAACATGAACCTTTCACTCGATGTTTTCAAAAACAACCGCCATGACATCCTTACTACGCCCAATATTTATCCTGATTTTTCGGGAATGATATTACCGTATGTGAACAACGGAAAAGTAGAAAACAAAGGATTTGAAGTGGAAGCGGGCTACAAAAACAATTCCGGTGAATTCAAATACTACGTGAATGCAGGAGTATGGTACGCCAAAAACAAAATTATTGAAATGTCAGAAGAAGTACGACGTTTTGACTATTTGTACCGGACGGGTAATCCTATCAATCAGCCTTTCGGCTTGGAAGCAATCGGATTTTTCCTTGATCAGGCTGACATAGATGCAAGCCCAAAACAAACATTCGAAACCAACGTACCGGGAGACATCAAATACAAAAATCAGAACGGCGATAATATTATTGATTTGGAGGACGTTGTTCCTATCGGGAAGAATACTGTTCCTGAACTGACCGCTTCTTTGAATCTGGGTGCCGAGTTCAAAGGCTTTGATTTCGACATACTGCTACACGGAGTAGAAGGCAGGTCTATCTCACTGAGCGGAACAAAATATCACGCACTGCAAGACAACCGCAACATTCCGGAAATAGCCCTGAAAAGATGGACTCCCCAAACAGCATCTACTGCTGCTTATCCGAGATTGTCAAGCATTAGCAATTCGAATAATTACCGGTTCTCGTCCTTCTGGTTAAAAGACGGAAGTTTCATAAAAGTCAGAAACATCGAATTGGGATACAATTTCCCGAAAACGGTTGTTTCCGCCATTGGAGTAAACAACCTCAGGTTATTTGTCAACGGAACAAATCTCTTGTCTTTTGACCACATCAAACATTCTGACCCTGAAGTACTTTCAGGATATCCCGTAACCAGAACAATCAGCGCCGGTTTAAGCGCGAAATTTTAATCATCGTTAAAATATATTCGTATGAAAATTAAAAAACTATATACAGTCGTTTTACTTGCTTCCATCCTTACCGGCTGCTCCAATCAACTGGACAGGGATATTGTAACCGAACTGGACCGAGATAAGATTATTCATTCCTATGACTACGTCAAAAATCTGGTTACCGGCGTTTATGTGAGTTTGCCAAATGGTTTTGACGAAATAAACGGGGCGATGATTGCCTCGGCGAGTGATGAATCCGAACATGCCGTACAAAGTTCTACGGTGCATAAATTTAACCTTGGTTCCTGGAATGAATACGATAATCCGGACAATAAATGGTATGTTTATTTCCGTGCCATCAATAAAGCAAATCATGTCCTGATTTATGCTGACAGTATTAACCTGGAGCATTACAGGCTCAATCCGGCACAAGACCAGCAGGAAATATACAACAGCAGGCTGGAGGAAATCTTCCGATGGAAACAAGAAGTACGGTTTTTACGGGCATTTTATTATTTTGAACTCATTAAAAGATACGGAGGTGTCCCCATCTATACCGGTGAATTTCAATTGAATACAGACTATAACAGTATAAAGAGAAATTCCCTGAAAGAATGCGTTCAGTTTATTGTAGACGAATGTGATGAAACATTCAAAAATCTACCTGCCGTGTATGCCGGCAGTGATCTAGGACGTGTAACCCGAGGCGCTGCTCTGGCTTTGAAAAGCAAGGTATTGCTTTACGCCGCAAGCGAGCTATTCAACAACACCTCGTGGGCTCCCGGATATGCTCATCCCGAACTTATATCCATGCAAGATGCCGACAGGATGGAAAGCTGGAAAAAAGCAGCCGACGCGGCAAAAGCATTGATAGACTTTAGCTCGGGAGGATATGTACTAAATGCGAGCTACGCTCCCCTTTTCAAAGGTTTTGACAGCAAAGAAATTATTCTCGTACGAAGAAATGCAGCCAGCAACTCGTTTGAAAAAATGAATTACTCCATTGGATTTGATATGGGAAGCAGCGGTACGGGACCTTCACAAGATTTAGTAGATGCATACGAGGTAAAAACCAGTAATACGACAAGTGAACCGTTTGACTGGAGTAATCCCACACACGCACTCAACCCATATAACAAAAGAGACCCGAGGCTCGCATTCAGCATCCTGACCAATGGCGCCACTTTCAAATCCAGAACTATGGAGACATGGGTGGGCGGTATAGACGGACTGGGTAAGCTCGGGGCTACACGCACAGGATATTATCTGAAAAAATACGTGGACGAAAGTCTTGATTTGTTGACAAATAAAGCAAGTGTACATTCATGGATATTAATTCGTTTGGCTGAAATATACCTGAACTACGCTGAAGCTCTTAATGAATACGACCCGGGAAATACAGACATTAAAAAGTATGTAGATTTGGTCAGAAGGAGAAAAACCGTAGAAATGCCAGCATTGCCTGCAGGGCTATCGCAAGATGAAATGAGAACAAGAATTCGGAACGAGCGCCGGGTAGAATTTGCTTTTGAAGGACACAGAATCTGGGACTTGAGAAGATGGATGCTGGCAGAAGAATACCTCAACAAGCCCCTGCGAGGAATACGTATAACAAAAGATGCTTCAGAAGCATTTACTTATACGCCCATGGTGGTAGAACAACGTCTATTCGAACGAAAAATGTATCTCTACCCGATTCCACAAAGCGAATTGACTAAAGCACGCTCCATAGTACAAAATCCCGGATGGGAAAAATAAATATTATTCTGAAAGATTATGAAAAAAATAAATTTAGCACTTCTAATTGGTTTGATAAGCTTTGTTTTCATTTCATGCGAATACAAAGATGTAGCTGACACAGAATACGTTGCACAAAAAATCTATTTACCTGTGGCATCCTATACGGTATATGACGTTAAAGACTTCACCAAGGTATTCGCCACTCCTACTCAGGGAAAACAAAAAAGATATTATTTGACTTCGGAAAAAATGATAATTCCGTTGAGCGTATACAGATCGGGCTTTACCAAAGATGGAAATATTTCCGTCAATCTTGTTTTGAACAACGACACCATTCAGGATATGATTAATCAAGGTTTGCTTAACAATGTAGAAGTTTTACCTGCAGCTCAGGCTGCTATCCCGTCTTCAATCAATATTCTTAGCGGAAATGATATAGGAAGTTTCGACCTTCAGGTAAACCGCAACTTTTTACTCAATAATCCGGGTAAAAATTATGTAACGGCAGTAACAATATCCAGCAACGACCGCGAAGTAACTCCGAACTTAAAAACCGCCACGATTATTATCGATTCAAATCTGGCAAAAGAATAAAATATATGACAACAATAAACAGACGCGATTTTCTGATTAAACTCGGGTTGAGTTCTACCGCCCTGATTGCCGGAGGCGTGCCTGTACTTTCCAATACTCAAACCCGTTCTACAAGCAAACAAAACGAAAATAAACCCCCATTCAATTTCTTGTGCGAACCGTATTTGCAAGGTCTAACAGAAAATGAAGTTACGATTTGTTGCACCACCAACAATAAAGCTTTTACGTGGGTAACCTATGGAGAAAATGACTTAAAAAACAGGGCTGTAACCATCGAGTACGGATTGATTGAAGCAAATAATACGGTCAATAAGATTACGATTAAAAATCTTAAACCCGCAACAACCTACAAATACAAAGTTTATTCGCAGGAAATACTGAGTTTTAACCCGGATACACTTGACCTCGGTAAATCGACTGTTTCAAAGGAGTACACTTTTACTACTGTAAATCCGAAAGCCGATAAAGTAAGCATGTTGATGCTGAATGATGTACACGACCGTCCTGAAACAATTACTCATTTGCTGAAACTGTATGACCCGCTTGCCAATGATTTCGTACTCATGAACGGAGATATTTTTGTATATGAAACGCATGAGCAGCAATTATTTAACAACCTGTTTATTCCGGCGACAAAAAGTTTTGCGTCGCGGGTACCTCTCATACTTAACAGAGGAAATCATGAGTGCCGGGGAAGATTTGCAAGGCAGCTTTTTGATTACGTACACTATCCGCACAACAACGAAAAACCCTACTACACCTTTAAGCAAGGTCCTGTTTTCTGGGTTGTGCTGGATTCCGGCGAGGACAAGCCCGATGATGTAAAAGATTATTCCGGTCTGGTTAGTTTTGATGCTTTCCGCGAAGAACAAGCCAAGTGGTTTAAGGAAGTAGTTGTAAAAAACAGAGAGTATAAAAAAGCACCTTTCAGGGTGGTACTGGTGCACATGCCTCTGTTTCATCACAACAACTGGCACGGCGTGAATCATCTCAAGGATTTATTTGCTCCCTTGTTCAACAAGCACAAAGTGGATTTGCTTATGTCAGGACATACACACAGACACGGAGTATGGCCGCCGGAACTCGATCACAATTACCCGATTGTGATTGGCGGTGGTAACAAAGACGGTACGCGAACCATCACTAAACTGGAAGCTGATAATAAAAAGATTACAATCTCCATGAAACTAGATGACGGCAGCACGTTGTATGAATTTTTAATCAATAAAAGGTAAATAAAAATTGAGAACACTTATATTCATACTATTTTTGGGGTTCAACACCATTCTAATGGATGCGCAACCCCCAGTCTACAAGGACTCCAAACAACCTATTGAGAAGCGTATAAACGACCTTGTTAGCAAGATGACTCTTGAAGAGAAAATTATGCAGCTTACTCAATTCACGATTGGCAGAGACATCAATCCCAATAATGTTGCAAGCAAAATAATGAATTCTCCGCCCGAAATCGGGTCACTCCTTTTTCAGCTTTCCACACCTGAAATCAGTAACGAAATCCAGAAAAAAGCCATGGAGCAATCCCGGTTAGGTATTCCTATTTTATTTGGAGCTGACGTAATCCACGGACTGAAAACACTTTATCCTATTCCGTTGGCTCAGGCATGTTCATGGAATCCGGAAATGGCTAAAAAGGCAAGCGAAATGGCCGCACGAGAAGCTCGTTTGACGGGCATTGCATGGACTTTTTCCCCGATGATTGACGTGGCATACGATGCACGATGGGGGCGTGTAGCAGAAGGATATGGTGAAGACCCTTACACAAATTCAGTGTTTTGTGTCAACACTGTGAAAGGCTATCAAGGCGACAATATGAACCATCCTCATCGGGTTGCATCCTGCCTTAAACATTTCGTAGGCTACAGCCGTAGTGAAGGAGGACGTGACTATAACTACACGGACGTGCCGGACCAAGCGCTTTGGGAAACATATCTCCCTCCCTTTGATGCAGGTATCCAAGCCGGCGCTCAAACGGTAATGGCTTCTTTTAACGATATAAACGGCATTCCGGCAACTTCCAACTATCATCTTTTAACTGAAATTCTAAAGAATAAGTGGAAACACGACGGATTTGTAGTTTCTGACTGGGAAGGTGTGATACAACTAATAAATCAGGGAGTAGCAGCTGATGAAAAAGAAGCTGCAAAAATGGCTCTCAACGCCGGCGTGGAGATGAATATGATTGACGGGACCTATCGCGCTAATTTAGCAGAATTGGTGAAAGAGAACAAAGTAGCATTGAGCCGTGTGGATGATGCGGTAAAAAGAATTTTGAGAGTAAAATTCAGGCTCGGCCTTTTTGACAATCCGTATGTAAAACTCATTCCTGAAAAAGACAGAGTACTTCTTCCTCAGGATAAGCTACTTGCCGAGAAATTTGCGGAGGAGTCCATGGTTTTGTTGAAAAACAAGGACAACATCCTGCCTTTAGCAAGCGACACAAAAAGAATTGCAGTAATTGGACCCTTGGCAAAAGACAGTTTCAACATCATGGGAACCTGGATTTCGCAGGCTAAGCCGAAAGATGTATTAACATTTTACGATGGGATTCAAAATGAATTCAAAGCCGGTGAAATTTTATATGCAAAAGGATGTGATTTCGATGGTAATAATGAAGCCAACTTTGAAAATGCATTAAAAGCTGCTGCAAACTCCGATGTAGTATTACTTTTTTTAGGAGAAAAAAGTCGTTGGAGCGGAGAGAATGGCAACATGTCATCCATTGCGCTTATGCCCATTCAGCAAAAATTATTGGCTGAAATAAAGAAAACCGGCAAGCCTGTCATTTTGATTTTATCTGCGGGCAGACCGTTGGAGTTAAAAGATACAGAACCTTTGGCTGATGCAATAATCATGGCTTGGCAGCCTGGCACATTTGGGGGAAATGCACTGGCAGGTATTTTATCCGGAAGAGTAAATCCATCGGCCAAATTAGCCATTACTTTTCCGCTGACAACAGGCCAGATTCCAATCCATTACAACCGCAGACCTTCGGCAAGACCAATTTATGGTAAGTATTGGGATATTCCCACAGAACCTTTATATAAATTCGGTTACGGACTGAGCTACACAACTTTTGACTATGATTCGGTAAAACTCTCGACCCATCGTCTCAAAAGAGGGGAAAAGTTGAAAGCAACTCTCGCTGTGCAAAACACCGGCAAACGAGACGGACTTGAAACCGTTCATTGGTACATCCATGACCCTGTTGCCTCTATTTCTCGTCCAGTAATGGAATTGAAATATTTTGACAAGAAAAAAATCTCTAAAGGACAAACCGAGAAATATGAATTTGAAGTAATTCCAGAAAGAGACCTGAGTTTCCCTGATTCTAAAGGGAACAGAATATTGGAAAACGGTGATTATTATCTGATTGTTGGAAATCAAAAAATTAAATTTGAATTAACCAATTAAGTTTATTTATAGCGTAGAATTTTAACAAATTAACCAAAAATGAAAACATCTTATCTTTTATACATTCTTACGGCCTTTTTATTGATTTCTTGTTCGGCATCTACAGTCAAAATCCCCGACATAAAACCCGGAGAAGAGGTAGGCAAGGATTCCATTGTTCCTCCGAAAGGTTGGAAATACCTGGGAGGCGATGAATTTAACACCTCTACATTAAACACCAATTTGTGGTCGGTGTATGGAACCAATGGGGATAACGCATTCTATGGCAGACCACAAGGTATGTTACAAGTTTACAGACCCGAGCAGGTACGCATGGTTACATTGCCTTCCGGCGAAAAAGTTGTACGTCTAACCTCTATCAAACGCACGGATGGCGATTCTATTTATGGACACCCTACATGGTGGTCAGGAGCCATTTCCACGCGTGAAAAAGGAATTTATTTTCCACTTTACTGCCGAATGGATATACGGGCTAAAGTAGCAAATGAACTCGGTGTGTGGCATGCCATCTGGAACAGGTACAGAACCGGAGCGAGTGTGGCAGAATTGGACATCAACGAATGCTTTGTGAAAACAAACGGATATGATGTAGTGAACCATGCTATTCACCTCTGGGATACAGCCACCGAAAAAACTACTGTAAACGTGATGGGAAACGTGAATCGGGTAGCAAGACTTACCGACATTGACACAAAGTTTTATACTTACTCGGTTATTATAGAAAAAGACCCCAATGCAGCCAATCAGGCTATTATAACCTATTTGGTGGACGATGTAGTGAGTTATTCATTCTATACGGCAACCAAACCAACTCATAACAAATTCATTGCAGACGCAGTAACAAACAAGTGGGAAGATGCGGCATGGGACATGGTAATTACCGGACAAATCGGTTCTACGGTTTCGAGCGTGGGGTATCCTGCCCAATCACTTACTACTGCCGTAACGGAATTGGATTATTTTAGAGTATTTGTGAAAGAATAAAGAAGTCATCTGGACTTTTCTTAAAACAGTAGAAAATATAGAGAAAAATATCTTTGATATTTTTAACCTATGTCGTCGATACTCAATAATAAATAGAAATTTGAATGAAAAAATAAACTATTGTTATCTCCTGTGTCCGACCTTTGGCGGAACATGTCCGTCCACTGACGGATTTTTAAAAGTCAAAACGAGTCTTAAAGAGAATTTGGAATATTATTAACAACTAAAAATAAATAAGTTATGAAAAAAACAACTTTACTTTTTATTACACTGTTATTCTCGGCAGTAATTACTGCCGGTGGAGGCTGGGGAAGCACCACAAACGGTATTATGCGAATTACCCTCAATCACAATCCCCCTTACAGTTATTACTTGAACGAAGGAATATCTCCAACCTTCCTCAACAAGGATTTTGGCGCTGTCAACAAACTTATGCTGGATGGTGCACGCTCAGGAAGCAACAATTGGGTAACAGAAGGTGATTACCTTAACAGCACCTCTTTTACCACCTATTACAGGGTATACAAGGAAGGTACCACTCCGGGAGAATGGAATTCTTTCGCAATGCCTGAATCTTTCTCGGGCAGCACAGTCAATTTTCATAATACCGGTCTGGAAATTAATATCTTAGCATTGGCTACAGAGAACGGCGAACAGATTTTTGAAGTGGCTATGTCTAAAAAGCGATATGGTTCCGATGGTTCTCTGGTTGCTCACAGCATGGTGCCCGGAGGAGGCGCCGACACCATGGCTTATGACCCCGTAAAACCGGGATTCAAGGCTAAATTTACCATTTCACCACCCCGTTCTGTTTTCACATCCTATATTACAGTAGGAGGTGGCGAGTCAGGTACATGGTATGACGGAAGCGGAGAAGATCAAACGGAAATCTTTAATGGAGCTGATTTGGGTGAGTTTGGCAATGTGATTCTACTCGGTGGTCAGGCAAATTGCTATCCGAATACCCGTTCAGATGTTATCATGTGGTATAAAATCAACAATGGAGAAAGCAAGCAGATTTTACTTCCCTATAAGGAACTAAAAGCAAATGCAGCTAATACCAGTTTTGACAGTCAGCATTACGGAGAGCAGTCCATTGACATCTCTTCGCTTGCAGAAGGTAATCACACCCTTGCCGTATGGTTTCAAGCAGCTGAAGGAGTGGAAAAATACGACAATAACAGCGCCGCTAACTTTGTTGCCACCTTCTCAAAAATAACAACTGGATTGGATCAGGCTGCAGTATCACTTAAAATCAACACAACGGAAAATGCCGTGAATGCTTCATTCAACGGAAAAGCAAGTGTCCGCCTATACAGCGTAACCGGGCAATTACTTCATTCGGAAACAGCAGAAAACTCATTCACCAAAAAACTATCCAAGGGAATTTATCTTTTCAAATTAAATAATACTTCTCGAAAAATAATTATCAACTAACTCAATTTAACTGATTTGAGGTAATTATTGTCTTGGTTATCGATAGTTATTTTGAGATGGATTTTGTTTTTTATCGAGGGCATTTAAAGGGCTAAATAACCGAGAAAAAAGAATAATACACTCAAAATAACTATCACACATAATAACAGGTAGTGCTAAGTTAAGAGTATTGGGTTCGAAGTTTCGAGACAAAGACTTTGATAAATAGTAGAATAAACGTAAGCCTCCCAAATCCACCGCTTTATAGATTGAAAAAAAAGAGGCTGTCTCAAAACAAGAAAAAGAGTCAGCCTTTTTTGTGTCCAATT
>CAYNDC010000007.1:0-11577 GCA_964396085.1 uncultured Clostridium sp.
AGGGGAAGAAACGGATCAAAGCGGCGAAGAAGCGGTCTCGGCGCATGCGGGGCAGGATTACTACGAGATCTTCCGAAGCGAGCGCGAAGATGCGCGCGAGTTGGAGCTGACCTGGCTCGATGAGATCATCGCGACTTCCGCCTCCGATACGGAGACGCTCGAGGACGCACAAGCCCAAAAGCTTGCGCTCGTCGCACAGATGGAGAAGGAGTTTTCCATCGAAAACCTCATTCGCGCCAAAGGCTTTGCCGATGCCGCGGTGACTTTCCATCCCGGCGCTGTGAGCGTGGTTGTCGACTGCGCGGAGTTGAGTGCAGAACAGGTGGCGCAGGTGCTTGAGATCGTTCGCAGCGAAACGGGGGAGAGCGCGGAGAACATCAAAGTGATCCCAAACCCGAAATAAAGGAAAAACTTCTGTGAACTGAAAGGGTAAAAAATCACTTGCGCTATGCAGGGATTGGTTTTTCTGCTATAATACCCAAAAGATCATAGAGGAGGGATTCGTATGACAAGCGAAAATGAAATCTCCCGTGAGATGGACGCTGTGCAAGGCGGTAAAATTACGTTTGCACCCGATGTTATCGCGACCATCGCTAATCTGGCGGCCGCTGAAGTAGACGGCGTGGACGGTATGTCCGGCAACGTGGCCGAGAACATCTCGGGCATGCTCAATGCGAAGAAAAATCTGACCAAGGGCGTGCGAGTGGATATCGGCGAGGAGAGCGTGGGCATTGAGCTTGCCGTTATCATTCGCTATGGCTATAAGCTGCACGAGGTTTGCGCCAATATCCAGAGGAGCATTAAAAACGCCATCGAAACCATGACTGGCCTTCAAGTGACGCAGGTCAACGTTTCGGTGCAGTCCATAAGCTTCGAGAAGACTTCCGCCAAAAAGGTGGAGGCAACGGTCGAGCCGCAGTAAACGCCCATTACGAAAGATGAAGGAGCAGAGCAAATGAAATTCAGGTTCATCGACAAGTTTCTGCTTGTCCTGCTGTTGCTGTTCATTCTTGCGCTCAGCTTTCTGTGCTTGGGTGTGGCGATGGATTACATCGGCGGCGAGCGGATTGTGCACTATGCGCAGCTTCTTACCGACGGCTATGTGTACAATAGGCTCATCATGGGCGGCATCGGCCTCGTTCTGCTGATCATCGCACTGCGCTTGTTTATCGCAATGGGCCGGCGGGAGACCGCCCCCAAGGAAAAGGCGCCCACCAGCACGCTGCTTTCAGCCGGCGAAAACGGCACGGCATACATTACGCTTGCCGCGCTCGATTCGCTCGTTCAGCGCCATTGCAGGGGCAACCAGCGCATCAAGGAATGCGAGAGCAGCGTGCAGGCGATGCAGAGCGGAGTTGCTATCTCGCTCAAGCTTCAGGTGTTGCCGGATACGGTAATCCCGGAGTTGAGCGCGCAGCTCCAGCACTCCCTCAAGGAGTACATCGAAACCATCAGCGGTATCAGCGTCACAGGGGTGGATATTCTCATTCTGCCGCTCGCGCTGCCCAAAACGCCAAAAGCGATTTAGCGGGAGTTGAGCATGGATCCGATCATGGAATTTATTAAAAAATACAAATGGCGCATCTTAGGCGTATTGATTGCGTTGCTTTTTACCATCCTCGTATTTACCATCAATTTCTGGCGGACGCTCGTGCTCTTTGCACTCGTGGGCATTGCGTATTTCATCGGCAATTTGATGGACGAGGGCGGGCGCGCACGCGTGGGGGAATTCTTCCGCACGCTGTTTGGCCGCCACAATTGAACGGGGGTTTACGAGGAACATGAGCAGGAAGATCGCCCGCGAGGTGGCCATGAAGCACGCCTTTGCTCGCCTATTTGGCGGCGAGGATACCTATGCGGACATATTGGACAAGTCCGGCATAGCCGAGGAACCAACGCAGGATGACCTCGCCTATTCCGATGAGGTTCTCGCTGGCATTGAGGAGCATACGCCGGAAATCGATGCGCTCATCCGTGAGTTGGCCATCAATTGGAGCATGGAGCGCATGCCCAAGGTTGACCTTTCGATTATGCGTATCGCTATCTATGAAATGCTCTACCGCAAGGACATTCCCGAGAGCGTCTCCATTAACGAAGCGGTGGAGCTCGCCAAGCGTTTTGGTGGTGAGCGCTCCTCCGCATACATAAACGGCATGCTCGGCACCCTATCAAAAAGGATCGCCAAAGGAGAGGTTTAGATTGCGAGGCCTGTTTATTGGCATCGATACAAGCTGCTATACGACATCCGCCGCGTGCGTAGATGAGAAGGGCATCGTCCTGGACAGGAGGACGGTGCTTTTCGTCAAACAGGGGGAAAGAGGCCTTCGCCAGAGCGAGGGCGTGTTCCAGCATGTGCGAAACCTCGGCTCGCTGTTGCCGGAACTGCTGCGCGAGCTTCCCAAGGGGGAAATTGCGGCGCTCGGTGTGAGCACGCAGCCAAGGTCTGAGGCGGATTCCTATATGCCGGTGTTTCTCGCGGGCCATACCGCAGCGGCGACGCTTGCCGCAGCCTTGGACATACCCCTCTATGAATGTTCCCACCAACAGGGCCATATTCGCGCGGCGCTTATGGGCAATGAGTCGCTGATGGGAACCTCCTTTCTCGCTATGCATGTGTCCGGCGGGACCACTGAGGTGCTGCGTGTTATAGAAAATGGCATGATCAACTTATTGGGCGGCACGCTTGACCTGCACGCGGGTCAGTTTGTGGATCGCGTAGGCGTTGCGATGGGGCTAGGTTTTCCATCCGGCAAAGCGCTTGAGCAGCTTGCGGCCTCTTTCACGGGCACGCCTTCCTACCAATTGCCCGCCGCGGAAAAGGGGATAGACTGCTCATTTTCCGGCGTGGAGAGCGAAGCCCAGCGAAGGCTTGCCGCGGGCGCGGAGCACAACGAACTTGCGAGCGCCGTATACGATTGCCTCGCACGCACGTTCTCTTCCATGCTCGAGGAAGCGGGCACTCGAACCGGCTGCCGTGAGGCGCTCATCGTGGGCGGCGTCGCCTCGAGCGCGCTTTTGCGGACTCGCATGAATCAGCGCATGGAGAAGCACGGGAGGATGCGGCTGCTCTTTGGGGAAAGCGCGCTTTCCTCCGATAATGCCGTGGGCGTTGCGCTGCTCGCGCGGGATGCGTTCGGGGCAAAGCACCCATGAGGCAGGATTATGTGTTGAGTGTGACGCAGCTCAACGAGTATGTCGCAAGCATCATCGGCAACGACGCGCTGCTCTCCTCACTCTCCCTTCGCGGCGAAGTCAGCGGCTTCAAGCGCCATACTTCAGGGCACCTGTATTTTTCGATGAAGGACGAAAAAGCCATCGTGCGCTGCGTGATGTTCCGCCAGAATGCGCTCTCGCTCGTGCAGGAGCTGCGCGATGGCATGCGAATTGTCGCGCGCGGCTACGCTTCGCTCTATGCGCGTGACGGGCAGTTCCAATTCTACGTCAAAGCCGTGGAGGAAGAGGGCGAGGGCGATCTTTACCGGTGTTTCCTCGAGCTCAAAGCCCGCCTCGAGGCGACGGGCATGTTCGATCCCGCACGCAAGAGGGAGCTTCCCGGACTGCCGCGCTGTGTGGGCATCGTCACCTCTGCAACGGGCGCCGCCGTGCAGGACATCATCAATGTCATCCGCCGCAGATTTCCTGCGATGGATATCGTTTTTTGCCCTGCCAAGGTGCAAGGGGATGGCGCGGCGCAGGAGATAGCCGCGGCTATCCATGCACTCGACGAGGACGGCCGCGCGGATGTGATCATCCTGGGGCGCGGTGGCGGCAGCCTTGAGGACCTTTGGGCGTTCAACGAGGAAACCGTAGCCCGGGCGATCTATCGCTGCAATGTCCCCATCGTCAGCGCCGTGGGGCATGAAACGGACTTTACCATCGCTGATTTTGTGGCGGACCTTCGCGCGCCCACGCCCTCTGCGGCGGCGGAACTTTGCGTGCCGGAATACGAAGCAGCGAGCGCGGATGTGGAGGAACACTTAGAGAAGCTTCGCCTGCATGCGCGGCGGATGGTGGATGCGCAGCGCGCGAAGCTCACGGCCTTTGACCAGCACCGTGCGTTCGCTACGCCCCAACACGCGGCACGCGGGGCTCGGGATACGCTCAAGGCAGCGAGCAGGGAGCTTTCGCGCAGCGCGCGCGAGGGAATCGGCGCGTTGCGCTCCACGCTGGATGCGGCGTTGGGCGGCCTTGAGACGCTTGCCCCGCAACGCACGCTCGAACGCGGCTTCGCGCTGATAAGAACCGAGGCGGGGCTCATCGGCTCAGCTGCGGCACTGAGCACAGGGCAGCGGGCGAGGATTGTTTTTCATGACGGGGATGCCGAGGTGGTTGTGGAACGAGTCAATGTGATTGAGGAGCGGATATGAACACAAAAAACGGCACGTATGAACAGGATATGGAGCGGTTGCAGGCGATCGTTGAACGGCTTTCGCAAGGGAATCTGCCACTGGATGAAATGATGAAGCTCTATGAGGAGGGCGTCGCCCTGGGCGCTAAGTGCCGCAAAACGCTTGACGATTACGAGGCGAAACTCATCCTCATCGACCGGAAGAACGGGGACGGCGGGGATGCTTGACGCATATCGTCCCATCATCGAGGAGGCGCTCGCCTGTGCCGTTTCGGATGCGCATATTCCCGATGTGCTTCGCGAATCGATGGCCTACAGCCTGCTCTCGGGCGGTAAACGGCTGCGCGCCGCGCTGTGCATTGCCTGCAGCACGCTAACCGGGGGAACTATCGACGCCGCGCTGCCGATCGCCTGCGGCGTGGAGATGATCCATGCCTACTCGTTGGTACACGACGACCTGCCCTGCATGGACGATGACGATATGCGTCGCGGCAAGCCGGCGAGCCATAAGGTTTACGGCGAAGCAGGCGCCGTGCTTGCGGGCGATGCGCTGCTTTCGCACGCCTTTGAATGGATGCTCGCCAACGCGCCCGGGGAGCCGCAGGCCTTGTTGCATTATGTGCACGCAATGCACGCTGTGGCGCAGGGCGCAGGCGCGTCGGGGATGGTCGCAGGGCAGAGCCTAGAACTTTCGGGCGCACTCGCTCAGGGGAAGGCATCCCTTGAGGAGGTGCACAGCCGCAAAACGGGCGCGCTGATCCGGGCTGCCGCGCTTGCGGGTGCCTGCGTAGCGGGGGCACCGGAAAGTGCATTAAACGCCATAGAGGCGTTTGCGGCACATTACGGGGTGCTTTTTCAGATTACGGACGATATGCTCGACGCGGCAGACGAACAGGGCGACGCGCGCAACTACGTTTCAGTCTACGGCATGGGCGGCGCACAGGCGGCGGCAGCCGCGCACGCGCATGAGGCTTCTGCCGCCCTCGCGCCTTTTGGGGAATGTGCCGGGGATCTCCTGACGCTTGTTAGTGAAACGCTCAACCGGGCGCGTTAGCTTGCCCCATAAGCGCGCTTATGGTATAATGCGCGCACCATCATGAACGAAAGGCGTTGGAAATGACGCAGACACCGTTGCTGGATACCATTGGGTGCATTGAAGATTTCAGGCGCATCGATAAGCGCGAACTGCCGCGCCTTGCCGCGGAGATACGCGCTTTTCTTGTGGAGAGCGTTTCCGAAACGGGCGGCCATCTGGCCTCCAACCTCGGTGTGGTTGAGCTGACACTCGCGCTGCACAGGGCTTTCCATTCCCCTGAGGACGCACTGGTCTTCGACGTGGGTCACCAGAGTTATGTTCACAAAATATTAACCGGCCGAAAGGCCGAGTTTATGACTCTACGCCACAAGGACGGCCTGAGCGGTTTTCCCAAGCGAAGCGAAAGCATCCATGATGCGTTTGATACCGGCCATGCGAGCACATCCCTCTCAGCCGCGCTTGGCATGCTGCGTGCGGACGCACTCTTGGGGCGCAAGCGCTACGTCGCAGCGCTCGTGGGGGACGGAGCACTCACGGGCGGGCTTTGCTTTGAGGCGCTCAATGACGCCGGGCAGAGCAAGATGCCAATGATCGTAATTGTCAACGACAACAACATGTCCATCTCGCACAACGTGGGAGCGCTTAGCCGCAACCTCTCCAGGATGCGTGTAAGCAGCCCGTATCAGCGCTTCAAGAGCTTTGTTGCGGATGCGCTCAAACGGATTCCACGGGTCGGAGAGAGCCTCTCACGCCGCGTGCTGCGCTTTAAAAACAGGATCAAATACCTGCTCCTGCCCAACGTGCTCTTTGAGGAAATGGGCTTCACCTACCTTGGCCCTGTTGACGGGCATGACATTGACGCGCTCGTGCATGTGTTTGAGCAGGCAAAGTCATTGCACCACCCCGTGGTCGTTCACGCGATCACCACCAAGGGGCGTGGCTACGAGCATGCGGAAAACGACCCGGAGAAATTCCATGGCATCGGCAGATTCGATCCGGAAACAGGCGCGTGCGGCAAATGCGCTGTGCGCAGCAACTCCGCAGTTTTTGGTGAAGCACTGATTAAGCATGCAGAAAAAGACCCGAGCATTGTTGCCATCACGGCCGCGATGCCCACCGGCACGGGGCTGGATGCGTTTGCCCGGCGCTTTCCTACGCGCTTGTTCGATGTGGGAATCGCTGAGGCGCACGCGGTCACGATGGCCGCGGGCATGGCTGTGGCGGGCGCGAAACCCGTCGTCGCCGTCTATTCGAGCTTTCTACAACGCGCATACGACCAGATCATCCATGATGTCTGCCTGCAGAACCTACCCGTGGTTTTTGCGATCGACCGCGCCGGGCTGGTAGGGGAGGATGGGGAAACCCACCATGGTTTATACGACATCAGTTTTTTAAAGAACCTTCCGAACATGACGCTTCTCTCGCCTGCCTCGCAGGAGGAGTTGGAGGAAATGCTCACATACGCCCTTTCGCTTGGCACCCCCTGCGCCATGCGTTACAACCGGGGAGCGCTGCCGTGCGCATGTGCTGTGAAGCCTCTCGAGGGCTGCGCGTGGGAGATACGGCACACGCCGAACGCGGTTACTGTGATCGCTACCGGCAGACTGGTTCATACGGCGATTGAAGCTTCAAAGGGCCTCGACGCGGGCGTTGTGAGCGCGCGCTTCCTCAAGCCGCTCGATTTTGCGGTGCTCGATCAAATAGGCGATGCGGCGCAAACGGTGATCACGCTCGAGGATGGCGTCGTCACAGGCGGGCTGGGCTCATCCGTCAAGGAATACTATCAGGGCAAAGAAAAAACGCAAAAGATGCGCGTCATCACGCTGGGCATCCCGGAAAAGCCGGTTCTGCATGCGACGATTGCGCAGCAAGACGCGCTTTGCGGCATTTCGAAGGATCAAGTGCGCGATGCAATCGTGCGTGCACTCGAGGAGCTATCATGAAGGGCGTCAGGGCGGACGTGCGCTTAGTGGAGCTAAAACTCTGTGAGAGCCGGGAAAAGGCGCGCGCGCTCATCATGAGCGGCAGCGCCTACCTCACCGGAGGTGCGCGCATCGAAAAGCCCGGCGAAAACGTGCCTGAAGACGCTATGATTGAACTGCGCGGGCCGGAGCATGCCTTTGTGAGCCGCGGTGGACTCAAGCTCAAAAAGGCCGTCGAAAAATACGAAATGGATCTTCAGGGTGTTGTTGCGGCGGACATCGGCGCGTCGACGGGCGGCTTTACGGATTGCATGCTGCAGTGCGGCGCAGCGAAGGTTTACGCCATCGATGTGGGCTATGGCCAACTGGACTGGAAACTGCGCAACGACCCGCGCGTTGCCGTGCGGGAACGTACCAATGCGCGCTTCATCGAGCCTGCCTGGTTTGGAGAAGCGCTGGATTTTGCGACGATGGATGTATCCTTCATTTCCATCCGCCTGATTTTACCGGGTATTTGCGCATGCCTTGGCCCCGGGGCGCGGGCGGTTGTGCTCGTCAAGCCGCAGTTTGAAGCGGGCAAAGGTAAGGTCGGCAAGAACGGCGTCGTGCGGGACGCAGCCGTTCACCGCGAGGTGCTCGCAGGCGCGGCGCGCTTTGCCTCCGGCGTCGGCTTTACCGTTGAGGGTATGGATTTTTCCCCGATTACGGGGCCAAAGGGCAACATCGAGTTTTTGCTCGTGCTCCAAAAAACGCGCCGCGGGGGAGACGGAAGCACCCCTTGACTTCGATGGAGAAGCCGAGCGCGTTGTGCGAGAAGCGCACGCTGCACACACCGATTAGTACGATGCATAAAATTACAATTCTCGCTTGAATATGCACTTCAATGCTTGTATAATGACAGACAATGGAAGAGATTAATACGAAAAGAAAATACACGCTCGGCTTTTTTACCAACCCCGAGAGGGGTCGTGCTGTTGAGTGCGTAGGCCCCGCGCTGGAAAAAGCAAAAGCGCTTGGGTACGATTGCTCCATCAACGACGAAATGCGGGAAAAAACCTGCCTTGACGCGCCCTCCTTTCGCGAGCGCACGCCGGACGTTATCGTCGCTTTCGGCGGTGATGGCACCATCCTTCGCGCGGCAGCGCCCGCATATGAATACGATGTTCCCATCCTCGGCGTGAACCTCGGGCGGGTCGGGTTTTTGAGCGAAATCGCATCCGATGGCTTTGATGAGGCGCTCGGGCGCCTTCGTGCGCACGATTATACGCTTGATTCCCGCATGCTTCTCTCCTGCTCGCTCAACGGCGGGGCGCCGCGATTTTGTCTGAATGAAGTGCTTCTATACAAGCGTTCCTTTTCGGGCGTGGTGGACATCAGCATGGAGATTGACGGCACCGATGCCGGCTCCGTGCTGTGTGACGGCATTATCATAAGCACCTCCACGGGCGCGACGGGTTACTCAATTTCTGCCGGCGGGCCTGTGCTTGCGCCGGGGCTAGACGCCATTATCGTGACGCCCATCTGCCCGCACGTGCTCTCCGTGCGGCCGATCATCGCCGCCGGGGAGGCTAATATGCGCTTTTCGATGAACAGCGAGGGCTATGTGTCGCTCGACGGAATTTCCTCCGCGCAGATTGACACGGCGGATGTGATCTCAGTTTGCCGCGCTGAAAGGCGTGTTGATTTCATTCGCTTTACAGAGCGCAACATCTACGAGTTAATCAGAAAAAAACTGTCCTGAGTCGCGCGGCGCGCGTATTTTGATGGGGAGGTATTGAAAAGGATGAAATCGGAACGGCACGCGATGATCCTTGAAATCATTGAGCGCAGTGACGTCGAAACGCAGGAGGACCTTGCGCGGCTGCTCAAGGAGCACGGCATCGGAGTGACGCAGGCTACGGTATCGAGGGATATCAAAGAGCTTCGTCTCATTAAGGTGCTCACCGATACGGGCGCGTATAAGTACGCCACGGTCGACAAGGCTGAGGCGGGGCTGAAAGATAGGCTAATCCGCATTTTCGGGGATTCGGTCGTGGCGGTCACATCCTCCTATAATCTCGTCATCATCAAAACCCTTTCCGGCTCGGGCAGCGCTGCCGCCGAGGCGATCGATTCGATGCACTGGAACGAAATCGCGGGTACGCTCGCGGGGGATAATACCATTTTCCTTGCGCTCAAGGACCTCAAGCAGGTGCCGGAAATCCTAAAGCGCATCAGCGCGATCATGAGGAAATAGAAAGGCACGGCGATGCTGCGCAGGATTTACATCGAGAATATCGCTTTAATTGACGCCCTCGAACTCACTTTCGGCGAGGGCTTTAACGTATTGACGGGCGAAACCGGCGCAGGTAAATCCATCATTATCGATGCGGTCAACTTCGTTTTGGGCGAGCGTGCGAGCAAGGAGCTGATCAAGTACGGCGCAGCAAAGGCGCGCGTGGAGGCGGTCTTTGCGGTGGAGGAAGGGTCTATGGCCGCGCGCATGCTCAGCGAACAGGAGATCGAGTGCGAAGAGGGCGAGGTCGTCCTTGCCCGTGAGCTCACCGCGGCGGGCAGAAACACCTGCCGCATTAACGGAATATTAGTCCCCCTTTCAGAAGTGAAGCGCGTTTCGGACGCGCTCATCGACATACACGGGCAGCATGAACACCAATCGTTGCTCTCACCCGAGGCGCACACCTCCTTCCTGGATGCATACGATCAGGCTGCAATCGCGCCCATACTCGGGGAGCTAACTGCGCTTTGCGGGGAACACGCCGCACTGCGGCAAGAAAAGAACGCGGGCTTTGGCACGCAGGCGGAGCGTTGCCGCGAGATGGACATCCTCGCCTTCCAAGCCGAGGAAATTGCCAAAGCCGCGCTCGGCACGGGCGAGGATGACGCGCTCGCCGCGCAAAGGCTGCTTTTAATGAACGCCGAGAGGATCCGCCTGGCGCTCGATGAGGCGCATGCGTCACTGTATGCCGGCGAAGGCGGCAACGCCCTTTTGTCACTGGACACGGCAAGAAAGCGATTGCGTGATATCTGCGCCCTCGCTCCTGAATTTGAAGCGCTCCATACCCGGCTTGACGAGGCCTACTATACGCTGGAAGATATAGCTTATTCCGTGCGCGACGCAGGGGACTCCCTTGACTTCGATCCCGAAAAGCTCGAACGCACAGAGGAACGGCTCCGCGTGCTTTCGGATCTCAAGCGCAAATACGGGAGCACCATTCCGGAAATACTCCAATATGCCCAAAACGCGCAAAACCGCCTGGACACCCTCAAACGAGCGGATGAGCGCGCGGAGGAACTCGATGAAAAGCTCGCGGCGCTCGAGGCGCGTTACAGGACGCTCGATGCCCAGCTGCAAAAACTTCGTGAAAAGGCCGCCGGGCGGTTGCGCGAGCAAACGCTTGCGCATATGGCGGATCTCGGCCTCGAAAAGGCCGATTTTGCCGTCGCTTTTACGAGCGCGGGTGGCGATGCGCCAAAGCCTTTTGGCGAAACACGCACGGAGTTCATGCTCACAACCAACCCCGGGGAGCCGATGAAATCCCTTTCTAAGGTAGCCTCGGGCGGCGAGCTTTCGCGCATCATGCTCTGCTTCAAGGCAATTTTTGCCGATAACGACAAAATCGGCACGTTGATTTTCGATGAAATCGACGCGGGTATCAGCGGGAAAGTCGCAGCTGCCGTGGGTGAGAAGATGCTTGGCATTGCCAAATCGCATCAGGTGATTTGCGTCACCCATCTCGCGCAGATCGCAGCGTTGGCGGACAGGCACTACGTCGTTGAAAAAACGGACGACGGCGTGAAAACGAGCGTGCGCGTGCATCCGCTCGACGAGGAAGGCAAATGCCGGCGCGTCGCTCAAATGATGGATGGGGATCCGGATTCTTCCTTTGCTTATGAGCACGCGCGAGCGCTCATCGAGCGGGCTGGTAAAATTAAAAACGCGCATTAGCGCGCATATGGGCCGTCGCGAACGTACATGCTTAATACCGCGGGATGAACCCCGCGGTTTTGATTTTGTTGAGGTGAAACATGATGCGTTCTTCGCGCGGCGCCGGCCTGAAATCGGCCGGTTTAATCCTTTGCGCCCTGCTCCTGGCATTTAACAGCCTGCCGCGTTTCGCGGCGCTGCGCGAGCTGCCCGATGATATCTATATAGATGGCAACAACCGCTATGAGGAACTCTTCTCGCTGGGCGAACCTTTTTCCGTGCATGACGAGAGCGGATATGCAGTCTCCGGCGATCTTTCCCAAACGCTCGGCACCGGAAACGGGGA
>CAYNDC010000007.1:11587-16833 GCA_964396085.1 uncultured Clostridium sp.
GGGGATGCCCGCTTCATCATCAAGCTCCTTGGCATCCCCATCCGGCAGGTTAACGTGCATGTGCGCGATGAGGTCTACGTGATGCCGGGCGGGCAGACGGTGGGCATCAGCATTATCTGCGACGGCGTTTTGGTCGTAGGACTTGGCAGCATTGAAACCGAATCGGGTTCGTTTTCTCCCGCAGGTGTTGCGGGTGTGAAGGCGGGGGATATCATCAAAAGCGTGGATGGCGTCGCGCTCAAGAGCGTCTCTCACCTGCTTGAACTATGCAACGAGGCAGGGCACAGCTACGCGCTGGAGCTGTGGCGGGAAGGCATATCGATGAGCGTGCGCATGACCCCGCAAAAAAGCACGAGCGGGGATGCCTCTATGGGCATGTGGGTCCGCGAGAGCAGCGCGGGCATCGGCACTCTGAGCTACTATGTGATGAGTACGCTGCGCTTTGGCGCGCTCGGGCATGCCGTGACGGATCCGGATACCGGCACGCTTATCCCTGTGCGCGAAGGGAAAATACACGAGGCGAATCTTGTGGGCCTCGTGGAAGGCAGGCAGGGAACGCCGGGGGAAATCAAGGGTACATTCGGCGCACTGAGCAAACGCATCGCCGCCGTGGGAAAAAACACGGAGTACGGAATTTATGGCTCCATGACAGAGCCGCTCGTTAATCCGCTCTATCCCCAAGGCGTGCCGCTGGCATATCCGGAGGAAATCAAGACCGGCCGCGCAAGCATTCTGGCCAGCGTAGATAGTGCAGGCGTACGGGAATATGAGTGCGAGGTCATTAAAATATACCAGCAACCTCTCACGGAATCCAAAGGGCTGGTCATCCGGGCTACGGATGCGGAGCTGATTGATAAAACAGGCGGCATTGTGCAGGGAATGAGCGGCAGTCCCATTTTGCAAAACGGCAAGCTCATAGGCGCCGTGACGCATGTGTTTATCAACGATCCGTTAAAGGGGTATGGCATCTACGCGCTGTGGATGTATGAATGCGGCAATGAGAACTAAACTGCAAAATCGATAGAATCGACAAAGTGCAACAAAATACTCGCTTGCCCAATCGGACAAGTTGTTTTATGATGGTAAATATTGGAGAAAGTTTACATTGCTTTTTACGCGCTTAAGGAAAATTCATTATGCAGCCAATCCGGGTTTTAATTGTAAACTCCAATCCGAATATTTGCGATTCCATTGCGGAGCTTTTTGAAAAAGATAATCGCTTCGCCGCCTGTTCGCGCGCCTACAGTGCAGATGCTGCGCTCACTTACTTCAGGAAGAATGAGGCGCCGGATGTTGCCATCATCGATATGCTTATGCCCATATGCGACGGCACGGGGCTCGTGATGCGGCTTTGGGAGGAAAATCTCGGGGTAGCGACCATGCTCATCGGTCTTACCAGCTTCCTTTCGGATGTCTCTTTGCGCATGATCCAGTGCTTAAACCTTGCCTACATCATCGCCATGCCATCTACGCCGGACGCGATCTATAAGCGCGTGTGCGCGCTGCTCCAGCTCGACTTCGCGGATGAGAACGGCCCGCTGTATTTGGACGTACGCAGCAAGCAGGCGCGTGAGCGAGATGAGATCGTCACGCGCTACCTGTTTGCCATGGGCGTGAGCGCGCATCACGACGGCTTCCGATACATCCGCGATGCGGTTGCGATTTATCTTGACTCGCGGAGCAAGAGCATTGGCCTCACGACGGAAATCTATCCGCAGATCGCGCACCGTTACGGCGTTTCCATCAAGATCGTCGAGCGGTCCATCCGATACGCGATCGAAATGGCTTGGCTGCGCGGCAACGTCGAAAACCAATACCGTCTTTTTGGATACACGGTGAAAGAGGATAAGGGGCGGCCCACCAACAAGGAGTGCATCACGCTGATTGCGGAGCGCGCGAAGATGCGCCTCACAGCCAGCATTTAAAGCTGATCAAAGAACGCGCTAGGGATCCCGCTATTGCGGGGTCCCTGTTTGATAGCATGCTCAACGAAGCCATCATTTGACGCTTCATCACGAAGGGATTCCTTTCAAAGGGAGTTGCTCCGCGGCAAGATCTCTGGCAAATAGCTTTCTTGACGCGTGGACGCGTGAGTGTTACGATACTTTCGAGGTGAACGTATGAAAAAAAGATTTATTATTATCGTGCTTGACAGCGTGGGCATCGGTGAGCAGCCGGACGCCGCGCTCTTTGGGGACGAAGGTTCGCACACGCTTGGCAACCTTTATAAAAAACGCGGTCTTAACATTCCGCGCCTTCTTTCGCTGGGGCTGGGCAACATCGAGGGCTCCGGCCTGCCGCGTGTTGCCTCGCCGGCCGGCTGCTTTGGCCGTGCGGCTGAAATCACCAAGGCGAAGGATACCACCACCGGCCACTGGGAGATGGCGGGCATCATTATGGATCCGCCGTTTCGGACCTATCCCAACGGCTTCCCGGCACGCGTCATCGAGGAGTTCGAGCGCCGCACGGGGCGCGGGACGTTGGGCAACCTCGTTGCCTCGGGCACGGAGATCATTCAGCTTCTTGGGGACGAGCATGTGAAAACGGGCAAGTTGATCGTGTATACCTCTGCGGACAGCGTTTTTCAAATCGCAGCGCATCAGGATTTCGTGCCGCTTGAGGAGCTTTACCGCTGCTGTGAAGTCGCGCGGGAAATGCTCGTTGGTGAGGATCTCGTCGGGCGGGTGACAGCGGCCATTACGCTCGCACGGAGTTCCGGCGGGATTACGCGGTGCCGCCCGTGGGGGAAACCATACTCGACGCGCTCACCGCACGCGGCTTGACAACCGTATGCGTAGGTAAAATCGAAGATATTTTTGATAACCGCGGCGTGAGCATCTCCAACCACACGCGAAACAACCATGACGGCATCGAGGCGGTGCTTGATTATATCCGCGAGGGAGCGGGGGACATGATTTTCGCGAACCTCGTCGATTTTGACATGCTCTACGGGCACAGGAACGATATCGAGGGCTACGGTGCCGCGCTCGAATATTTCGACGCGCATCTTTCGCAGCTGCAAACTGCCATGCACGAGGGGGATATCATGCTCATCACGGCCGACCATGGGTGCGATCCCACGACCGAGAGCTCCGACCATTCGCGCGAGTACATCCCCATTGTTGCTTTCGGGCCCACGCTCAAGGGCGGGGTGAACCTGGGCACGCGCAAAAGCTTTGCCGATATCGGCTCGACCGCTTTCGACTATCTTACGGGCGAACCCTTCACAGTGGGGACTTCCTTCCTGAAAGAAATGAAATAATAAGCCGGAAAATAACATCTTCACTCCCATAGAGGTCATATGTATCAATAAGAACCTCTATGGGAGGGAACGTATGTCCAGAAAAATGATTTCGCTCGCTGTTGCGCTCGCTTTGATGCTTCCGTGTGCGACGGTCCGCGCCGACCCAGGGGTTGAAGGCGCATCCTTCCTGAGCGCAAAGGCCGTCGCGGTGCTCGAGCCTGAGGGCTTACAGGCCGCCGTCGAACTTGAGGCGGATAAGGTCGTATCCGTCGCGGGACTCGCGCGGCTGCCCATGCTGATTTATATTTGCGAGGCGTTTGATCGGGGCGCGATCACCGGGGATGCACAAGTCCTCGTGAGCGACGCCGCGGCGGGGATCGGCGGCCCGACGGCCTTCATCAAAGCAGGGGAGAGAATTGCCGCGCTGGCGCTCATCAAGGCGGCCGTCATGATTACGGCTGGGGATGCGTCCTTCGCGCTGGCGGAAAGCGTCGCGGGCAGCACATCGCTCGCAGAATCGGCAATCGCCGGCATGCTCACGGATATGAACATCGGAAGCGGGGATTTTTCGCTCGCCTCCGGCAAGGAGAAAATGAGTGCGCGCGAGGTCTGCGCACTACTGGCACGGCTTGCGCACTCGGATACTTATCGAACCTACAGCGCGCTCACATTGGATGAGATCACGCACGAGAACGGCAGCAAAACGGAGCTGGCCAACCCGAACAAACTGATCAAGTCACTCGAGGGCTGTTACGCCGGCTCCACGGGTTCCTCAAATGAGGCGGGATACTGCGGCGCCTTTGCCATTACAAGAGGGGACACGAGCTATGTCGTGGCGATCCTCGGCGCCGCGAACTCCAACGACCGCTTTGCGGCGGCGAAGGAGGCTGCAGGCATCGCCTTTGCGTCGTTTGAAGCCGTGCGCGCCGCATCGACGGGAGATGTGGTGGCCGAGGGGGTAGCAGTCAATGGCGGCATGCAGCGCTCCGTGGATGCGGTATCTACCAAAACGGTGGTGCTGTTGCTTGAAAAGGGCGATGTATGGACGGTATCGCCCGAGCTGCCGGAAAGCGTCGCTGCGCCGGTGAATCAGGGGGATATTATCGGCTACGCCGTCTATTCCTCACAAAACGGCATGCAAACGATGCGCGTTGCTCTTGCCGCCGCACAGGATGTGGGTGCGGCGGGGTGGGGAGACCTCATTGCGGCGATTATGCGTGCCTGGGTACGCGCATAACGCTTTCTTGCGAACGCGTGCGTTTTCGCTTATAATACCAAAGAGAAACCCAAAGGAGTATCATCTTGTTCTCGAACTTTAACCTTACGGACTGGCTCTTGACTGCGCTGTACCGAATCCCTGGCATCGTCATCGGCCTCTCCTTTCACGAATGGGCACACGCTTACGCCGCGTATCGGCACGGCGACCCCACGGCGCGCAACCTGGGGCGGATGACCGTGAACCCCGCCGCGCACATCGATCCCATCGGCATTGCGATGCTGCTCATCGCCGGTTTTGGCTGGGCACGGCCGGTGCCCGTCAACACGCGCAACTTCAAGAACCCGCGCAAGGATGAAATCATCGTATCGCTCGCGGGCGTAACGACCAACCTCATCATCGCGTTTCTGTTCACAGGCGTTCTTTTTGCGGTGACGCTGTTTACGCAAAATGAGATTGCCTATGGGCTGATTCTCAACGTGATTTTCATCAACTTGGGCCTTTGCCTGTTCAATTTGCTGCCCATACCGCCCCTGGATGGATACCACGTGTTCCAGAGCATCTTCGCGCGCGTATTTGGCTATCGGTTCTTCCAGTTTGTCGAGCGCTACAGCACCGTCATTTTAATTGCGATCCTCGTGCTGTCGAGCAACACCGGGTTCATCGGCACCGCTGTGCTCCTCATATTCAACGCGTTTAGCAGAGCGTTTGCCTGGCTGTTCGGTCTGTTCCTCTAAGGGTATGGTTTACGAGGTTCATCTGAGCGAATTCGACGGCCCGCTCGAC
>CAYNDC010000008.1:0-16639 GCA_964396085.1 uncultured Clostridium sp.
GACATGAACGCCTGCCAAAGCGGCGCCGCGACCTTGCCGCCGGAACCGGTTTCGAGACGCACGGAATAGTCGTCATCGCCCACCCATACGACTGCCGTATAGTAGCCGGTCATGCCGGCGAAATACGCGCTCCTGTCATCCTGGTTGGTGCCGGTTTTCCCGGCGACAGTCATGTTGCGGATTTGCGCGTTTGTGCCCGTGCCGGATTTCACGGCATCGGTGAGCATATCGACGAGCATCCACGCGGTAGTAGGCTTATAGACCTGCCGGGTCTCCTGCACCGCTTTTGCATCGAGGATGACCTTGCCGTTGGCGTCCACGACGCGTGAGTAGGCGATCGGTTCCTGATAGGTGCCGCCGTTGGCAATGGTTGCGTAAGCTGCAGCCATCTCAATGGGCGTGATGCCGGTCGTGCCAAGCGCAAGCCCGGAACCCGTTGCCTTTACGCGCGAGGAATCGACGCCCAGGTTTACCAGATATTTAGCGGCGAGCGTTGGGGTTACCTGCTCCATGAGCGTGCGCGCTGCGGCGACGTTGAGCGAGGAGATGATCGCGCGCCGCATCGATATGATGCCCGTATAGTTGCTGCTGCCGATGTTGGGGTAGCCGGTTTCCGTATCCCAGCCTACGATGGCCTCCGGAATGTTGGCGATTGCGGTGGCAGGGGACAGGCCAAGATCCAGCGCCGGACCATAGACGGTGAGCGGCTTGATAGAGGAGCCGACCTCCATCTGCGTGCTCTGGTAGGCACGGTTGAGACCCTTGCGGATTTCGGGCTCATCGCGGCCGCCCACGACAGCGCGCAGTTCTCCCGTGCTCTGGTCGATGACCACAACTGCTGCCTGCGGCTGCACAAAGCCCTCGCTGTTGGGGGAGGATCCTCCCTTAAGGCCCGGATAGTCGTCCCATCCGGATAGGGTTTCCTGCACGGTGGATTGGATCGAGGGGTCTATGCACAGGTAAATGTTGTATCCGCCGCGCGAAAGCTCGTTTTCGATGGCGTTGCGGTTTGCGGAGGTGTTGAGCATGCCGCGCTGTTCCAGAATGTCCATGCTGATTTGGCGCAGGGCGTATTCGATGTAATAGAGGTATTGGTAAGAATTATCCTTGCGCACGGAGGTTTTGAGGATGGTGACCGTGTCGGCGAGAGCAGCGTCCCGCTGTTGCTTGGAAATGAAGCCTGCGCTGTACATGCGGTTAATGACCTTATCCGTGCGCGCATCGGTAACGTCCATCTTGTTTTGGCCGGCGTTTTCCCCTGTGGTATAGGTGCGCTCATATGTGTTTTTGCGTGGGTCTGTGGTGTTGGGACTCTGAATCATGCCCGCAAGCATCGCGCACTCGCGAATGGTAAGCTCCGTGAGCGTCTTGCCGAAATAATCCTTAGCGGCCGCTTTCATGCCGTAGTTGGACTGCCCAAGATAGACGTCGTTGAGATACGCCTCGATCACTTCATCCTTCTTCATGACCTTCTCGATCTCGAGAGCAAGATAAGCCTCCTGAATTTTGCGCTTATAGGAGACCTCGTTGGTGAGCAGGCGGTTCTTGACAAGCTGTTGGGTGAGGGTGCTGCCTCCCGCGTCGCTCGAGGCGGAAAGGGAGCCGACAACCGCCGCAAAAAGCCGCTTGTAGTCCACGCCGTTGTGCTTGTAGAAGCGCACGTCTTCTATGGAGATCACGGCGTTTTTGAGCATATCGGGAATCTCGTCGCTGTTCGCCCAGTCCCTGTATTCGAGGCCGGCGAACGTCGAGAGGAGGTTGCCGTTCATATCGTAAATGTAAGAGGTGCGGTCGCTCTTTGTGAGCAAGGAGATATCCAGCTCCGGGGTAGTGTCCACATAAGCCTTGGCAACGCCAAGCACAAGACCCAGCCCCGCGCAACCGATTAAAAGCACCGCGATCACCAATAACTTGAACCCCGTAAAGAGCACCGCGAGAACAAACGGGCGCGGTTTATCACGCTCGATAAAAAGCTCTTCCTCGTGCGCCTGCGCGGCGTGGCGTATCGGCGAGAGGGAGAACGCATTCTTAATACGATCGGCAGTTTGCTTGAATAAAATCGTCAGCTTTTCTTTCATGTTTCCGCCTTTATACCCATCCGAGCCTATTATAGCACATCGAAAAGGCGATGCTCAAGACGGCGCACCCGCGCATATACTTTTATTAACATAAGCGACATATTTCGGGGAGGATTGTATGGAAGGAGAAATCGTATGCCGGAGGCGCACGCCTACGCGCAAAAAAATCTTCATGGCTTTGATTGCGGTGGTGATCGCTGGGCTGGGGATCGCGATCTGGCTCAACGCCGGCATGCACAGGGCGATGGAGGCATTCGCAGTCGCGCGCGTCAAATCAGTGGCCGCGCGCGCGATGAACCAGGCAATCCTCGATCGCCTGGGGGATACGGCTGAAGGAGAACCGGTCATTCGCGTGCGCGAGACGGGGGAGCGCGTGTATATGCTCGAGTCGGACGCATATCGCATGAACGCGCTTGCCGCCGAATGCGCGCAGGCTGCACAGGATTTGATTTCGCAAATAGGCGAGCAGGGGATCAGCATCCCGCTGGGCACGATTACGGGCATTCCTTTTCTCGCGGGGCGGGGCCCGAAGCTCAAGGTCAACTTCACTCCCGCGGGCAGCGTGCAGAGCGCCTTTGATACGGATTTCATCTCCTCAGGCATCAACCAAACGCTCTATCGGGTGAAGCTTCGCCTCGTGGCCAGCGTGCAGATCGTCATGCCGGGCACCTATCAGGCGGTGAGTGTCACCTCAGAGGCGGCTATCGCCGAGAGCATCATCGTCGGCGATGTGCCCGATGTGTATACTGACGTCGCCAACACCGAGGATATGCTCAACCTCATTCCTACAGAAGTTCCCTAACGTAACAAATTAGCCATACAATTTGCCCATGCCCTGTGGTATCATAAGCGTATGAAACGCTTTGCCGCAGCCATCATGATTCTTTTTGCTCTCTCGCTTTCGGGCGCCGCGCTTGCGGACCCCGCGGAAGGGGCGGAACCCGGCACCTCTCAGGGGCTGATCGCCTACGACTCCAAGGGGGAGGCGGTGGTGCGCATCCAACTGCGCCTGAGAGAGCTTGGCTATTTTCAATATAAGCCCACGGGCAACTTCCAGAGCATGTCGGTTGAGGCGACGAAGAAGTTCCAGCAGAAGCAGACTTGGAGCGACGGCCTGCCCATCATAGCGGACGGTACCGTAGGCGCGCAGACACTTTCGATCATCTTCGGCCATTCGGCCGTTCGTGCCGACATTGACGCTGCGATTCCCTTTGGCGCCGCGCTTTCCGGCACGCCCGCGCGTACCGGCGAGGTTGTGGAGTGGAGCGAGGTGAAGGAACTGCTCGAGCCGCGGAATTCCTTCCTCGTTTACGATTTCAACAACGGCGTTTCCTGGAAAATGGTCTGTACCGGAGGCGACAATCACGCCGAGGTCGAATGCGCCTCGGCGGAGGATACCTATCTGTTTTTTACGACCTTTGGAGGCGCGTTCAATTATTCCAAGCGCCCTGTGGTGGTTGAACTGGGCGGACGGCTCATTGCGGCCTCGTTGCAGGGCTATCCGCATGGGGAGGATCAAATCACCAACAACGATATGCCGGGCCACGCCTGTTTATTTTTCAACGGCAGCCTCTCACATGTGGGCGGCTTTCCCGATGTGGAACACCAGGCACTCGTCTACAAAGCGGCGGGGCGCTGATCGCCCTCGGCCTTTTCCACGAGCTTCTCGCGCAGCGTGCCGAGAATTCTGCCCTCCAGCCGCGATACCTGCACCTGGGAAATTCCCAGTTTTGCTGCGGTCTCGCTCTGTGTTTTATCCATAAAATAGCGCATCACGATAATCGCGCGCTCGCGCGGCTGCAGCTCCCCAAGGAGCTCTTTTAACATCACGCGGTCGAGAGCGCCGGAGAGTTCTTCCCCCGGCATGGGGACAACATCCATCACGAGCGCATCCGAATCTGCGCCGTAAGCCGGCTCGTAGATCGAAACCAAGGGGCGCGCGGCTTCGAGTGCGCGCGCAAGCTCTTCCGGCTCGACCTCGAGCGCCTCGGCAATTTCCATAATACCGGGCTCGCGGTTGAGCGTGCGGGAGAGAGCCTCCCGTGCGGCGGCCGCGCGAATGGAAAGCTCCCGAAGAGAACGGCTCACCTTAATGATGCCGTCATCCCGCAAAAACCGCTTGATCTCGCCCGCAATCATCGGCACGGCATAGGTTGAAAAACGGACTTCATAGGTGCAATCGAAATTCTTGATTGCCTTGACCAGCCCCATGCAGCCGATCTGAAAAAGGTCGTCATACTCGCATCCCTTGCCCAAAAAGCGCCGGACGATAGACTTAACCAGCGCCGTATTGCCTATGACGAGTTTTTCGAGCGCCTCTTCGCAGCCGCCCTGTGCGCGCGCAATCAGCTCAAGCGTTCGTTCATGGGAGAGCGGCTCGCGCTCATCCATTGTCCCTCACCGATTGGATCTGCTTTCTCATGGAAACCGTTGTGCCGCAACCGGGAACGGAGTGCACGCGCACATCGTCCATAAATGCCTGCATGACCGAAAAACCCATGCCGGAGCGCTCAAGTTCCGGCGCGCTCGTGTAAAAGGGCTGCATGGCCAGCTCGATGTCCTCGATGCCCCGGCCTGTATCGATGATGTCGACGGTGAAGAGATCCCCGTCGATCATGCAGTTCATGGCGACCATCCCGCCGCGGTTCCCATAGGCGTGGATGATGGCGTTGGTCACGGCCTCGCTCACGGCGGTACGAATGTCGGTGAGCTCTTCGATAGTGGGGTTGAGTTGCGAGGCAAATGCCGCTGAGAGCGTGCGTGCGAGGGCCTCGTTCTGCGAGATGGCGTAAAAGCTGACGTTCATTGCGTTTTTCATAATCCGTTCCCTCCCTGCACATCCCGTTTCTCGCATAGCGTGTAAACGCCCGCCATGCGCAAAATCCTGTCCACATATCTGTTTGCCCCCGTGAGCACCAATGTGCCGCCGCGCTGCGAAAGCGTGCGGTAACGCCCGAGTATTACCCCGAGGCCGGAACTGTCCATGAAGCTTACGCCGCTAAGGTCCAGATCCAGTTCGCGTACCTCGGGGTTTGAGAGCAGCGCATCGAGCGTTTTTCGCGCTAACGCCGCGCTGTGATGATCCAATTCGCCAACGAGGTGCGCGAGGGCGCGCCGGCCGGCCGTCTCCGAGCGTATTTGCATACTCTTCCTCCTATATAGGATTAACAATACTGATTTCGCCGGGCGAATTTCGCATCCTGCCTAGTATATCCACGATCATTGATGAATATACGCGAGTTTTGGCATACGAGGAATCATTGGCGAGTGACGGTGTTCATTTTCTGCCTATCACAGAAAAAAGAAACGGCCTCGCTTGACGGCGGGCCGTATTGACGTGTACTAAAAGACGGGTTGCATCTAACCGTTGCCCGATGAACCGGGCACGGGGTGGAGGAGTCTGCGCTAGCTTTTGTGTCTGCGCCGCATGATAAGCTTGACGAGTTCGTACCAGAGCACGGAAGCTGCGCCCAGAGCACTGGCCAAAAGGAGTTGTGACAAGCTCAACGGCGCGAGCCGGAGCAGGGTTGCGAGCGGCGTGTAGAGCGCGGTGGCGAGCAGCGCGAGGCTTCCCAGGCCTACGCCCCACATCACACGGTCCCGCGCTAGGGAAAGCAGGTTTTTGTAAAACGGCTCCAGCCGGGAGGCGTTCACCTGCACGAGGAAGAGGTTGGCAATCACGATGACGACTATCCCCATGGAACGCGCTGCGCCGGCATGCGCAACATCGCCGTGAAGGGTATAGTAATAAGCGCCAAAGGAGGCTGCAAACACCGCGAACCCCTGCAGGAGGCTTCGCAGCAGAAGGGTGCCGGTGAGGAGCTTTTCCTTGGGGTCGCGCGGCGGGACATCCATGATTGTTCTCTCCGCCGCCTGGCGCTCGAACACCACGGAGCAGGTGGGGTCGATGACGAGTTCTAAAAGCGCTACGTGCAGGGGCAAGAGCATCAGCGCCGCGGGGGAAATGCCAATTAGCGGGCCTAAGAGCGACGAGAGCGCTATGGGGATGTGGATCGCAAACACGTATCCCACGGCCTTTTTGATGTTTGCATAAATGCGCCGGCCGTCACGGATGGTATCGACGATGGTAGAAAAATCGTCATCCATGAGCACGAGGTCAGCGGCTTCGCGCGAGACCTCGCTTCCGCGCTTCCCCATTGCGATGCCGATATCGGCATACTTGAGCGCGATGGCGTCGTTGACGCCGGTCATGGCGACAACCTCGCCGTTTTCGCTGAACGCGCGCACGATTCGCATCTTGTGAGCGGGCGTAACGCGCGAGAAGATGGAGGCGTCCTTGACCGCCTCGCGCAGTTGGGCATCGTCCATTGCGTCAATCATCGTGCCTGCGAGAACGTTGCCGGCGTTGCGTATCCCTACTGCGCGCGCGACGGAAGCGGCGGTGACCCCATTATCCCCTGTAATCATCACCACGCGTACGCCCGCACGGCCGCAGGTTTCGATGTGCTCCTGCACGCCGGGGCGCGGCGGGTCCGCAAGGCACACCAGGCCGAGAAAACGCGGCGCGCAAGCTTCGATATTCGCTGGCACATCCTCCGCCCGGGCGAAAGTTTGCGCGCCTACGGCAATGACGCGAAGGCCCCGGGCGGCGTATTCGTCCGCCTTCACGCGCGCTGCCTCCGCATCTGGCGAAGACAGGCCGCACAAGGTAAACATGCTTTCGGGGGAACCTTTGGCCGCAAGGAGTATCTCTCCATCGTGCGCCCAAATGTGACCCATCATTTTCGTTTCATTCGTGAAGGGGTATTCGAGCAGCAACTCACCGCCAAAAAGATGCTCCCGTGGGACGCCCGTCTCGGTGCAGTATTCGAGGATAGCCGTCTCCATCGGGTCGTAGGCATCCGCCTCGCACCCCAGCCCGGCGGTTTCAATCAGCTCTGCCTCGCCATTTTGGGGGCTCCAAAGCTCGATAACCTGCATGTGGTTCATGGTGATGGTGCCGGTTTTATCCACACACAGCACGCTGACCGCGCCCAGCGTTTCCACGCAGGGGAGGCGACGTACGAGCGCATTTTTCTTAGCAAGCCGCCATGCACCCATCGAGAGAAATACCGTGAGGATAACGGGAAACTCCTCAGGGATCATCGCCATGGCTAGTGCAATGCCCGAAAGCAGGCTTTCGGTGAAACGCTCGCCCGGCGCGTGATCCGGCAGGTTAAACCAGGTGGCGACGCCTGCGAACACAAACAGAATCGCTGCGATGAGCGAGCATACCGCAACAAGCTTGTGCGTTTGCTTCTCCAGTGGGGTGGGCCGGTCCGGCGCTTCGGCGACACGTGCGCCGATCTTTCCGTATTCCGCATTGACGCCGGTGCTTTCGACGAGCACGGCAGCGCTGCCCTGCAACACGAGCGTGCCGGCATAGCAGGTATCACGCCTCCAGTTGGTTTCCTCAGCGCAAGCTTCCCCAAATGGGTGCTTCCATACGCCCACCGATTCCCCCGTGAGGCTGCTCTCGTCCACATTGAAGTCGCTGCAGCGAAGGATTCGGCCATCCGCGGGAACTTTCACGCCCTCGCGCAGGAACATCACATCGCCCGGGACAAGCTCTCGGCTCGGGATGAGGACTTCGACCCCGTCGCGCAACGCTGCGACGCGCGGGGCGGTAAGATCCTTGAGCGCCGCGAGTGTCCTGTCTGTTTTCCATTCCTGAACGGCCTCGATGCCGATGACGCCCATCACAAAGGCGAGCATGATTGCGCCATCGCGTGCTTCGCCCAGGAAAAAATACACCAGTGCCGCACACAGCAACAGCAAAAACATGGGTTGCGAGAGTATGTGCAGAAGCTTTTTTAAGAATGCCGGTCTGCTTTGGGGCGTCAACTCGTTGGCGCCAAAACGAATGAGTCTGTCTTTTGCCTCGTTTGTGCTCAGACCCGCCATGGGAGAAAATTGATTCATCTTGCTTTACCTCCGGTTATGTGAGCGCGGTTTCGTTCTAAAGGAATCCGGGTGCGCTTCTCCCTAACCGCAAGGACAAAAAAAGGCGCTTCCGCGGAACGACAACTGTCCCGCAGATGCGCCGGATGAGGTCATCTGCTGCCGCAAAAGCGGCCCGGCTCTCCGAACCCTGTGAGGTTCGTTGCCTGTTCAGTTTGTACTGTTGATCGCGCGCCCATTTTTCGGGGCGCTCTGCAGTGCAAAGAGATCTTCTAATGAATATCACGGCGCATGCCGGTTAGTCAAGCGCAACATGCGGTACTTAAGAAAACGCGTAATAACAGTCTATAATATGGTATGATTTCCCATGGGCATAAGCACGCTTTGCCAGGATAAAAATAAAGCCAAAGACCGGCATGGGGGCAAAAAGTATGGAACTGACCGTATTGGGGTGCTATGGCCCCTTTCCGGCGCCGGGCGGCGCATGTTCGGGTTATTTTTTGCGCGCGGGGGAGACGAAGCTCCAGCTTGACCTCGGCGCGGGTACTTTCGCGCGCCTGTTGGGCATTTTACCCGAACTGAACCTAGATTGTGTGATCCTCACACACCTGCACAGTGACCATCTATCGGATATGTTCGTGCTGCGCTACGCATTGCGACAGCTGGCCGATAGCGGCGTCAAAGTGAGCCTGCCGCTGCCGGTTATCGCGCCCGAAGAGCCGCGCGAGGAGGCGCGCATGCTTGCCGGCTCCGGCGCATACGAGCTTCGCGCAGCGACGGACGGGCTGCAGCTGCGCATCGGGAACGTGCGGATCCGCCTGCACCGCATGACCCATCCCGTGCCAACTTATGCCGTGAGCGTGGAACATGAGGGGAAGCGCTTTATTTATACCGGGGATACGGGTATGCGCGATGACTTGCGAGAGATTTGCTATGGCGCGGATATGCTGCTCGCGGGCGTCAACTACCTCGATGAAGAACACACCGGCCCGGGCGCGCCGCATCTGTCTGCCGGGGAGACCGGGCTGCTCGCGCGCGAAGCATGGGTGAAGCGACTTTTGTGTACGCATGTGCGCGGCACGCTGTGCGATCCGGAAAAGCTGATCGCGCAGGTGAGAAAGCATTTCCCTGAAGCGGAGCTTGCCGAGGAGCTTAAAACGTACACGATCTAGCCCCCGGGGTTGCATATAATCCTGCCGGTGCTATAATATGGGGTGGCAAATGCATGAACGGAGGGATATTATGGCTGTTTTTGACACGATAAACGCGCAGGCTGCCGCCTTGACGGATGAGCTGCTTGCCGCTGCCGATACGATAAAGCGCGGCGATATTTTAGTTGTCGGCTGCTCGACGAGCGAGATTATGGGCAAGCTCATCGGCACGGATTCCAGCGAGGAAGCTGCCCGTGCCGTGATGAACGCGGTGCTGCCGCGCACAAAGGAGAAGGGGATTTTTCTTGCGGTACAGTGCTGCGAGCACCTCAACCGCTGCCTCGTGGTGGAGCGCGGATGCATGGAGAAATACGATTTGCAGCAGGTGTGGGTAAGGCCGCAACTTCATGCGGGCGGCGCGTTTGCCATGCAGGCTGTAGCGCGTTTTGATGATCCAGTCATGGTCGAGGACCTGCGTGGCAAGGCGGCCGCAGGCATGGATATCGGCGGCACGCTCATCGGCATGCACCTGCACCCTGTGGTGGTGCCGTTGCACGCTAAAACGAGAAAAGTCGGCGAGGCCAACGCCATCGCCGCGCGCACGCGCCCGAAGTACATCGGCGGCCCGCGTGCGCAGTATGACGATATGCCGCGCCCTCATTAAGCGCACAGCATACAACAAAAGGAGCGCCGCCTAAAAGGGCGCTCTTCTTTTTACTACTTCGGTCTACTTCCCGTCGATATGCTTCTCCTTGAAGCGGATTGCCCAAAGCACACCCACGACGATGGCAGCTAGGGGAAAGAGGGAGATGAAAACGATAAAGCCGATGTCGGTCTTCTCACCATTTTCGCCGCCTTGCCCAGTCTGCGCATGCGTGCCAACAGGCGGTTCGCTTTGGGCGCCTAGAGAGAAAGCAAGCGTAGGCGAGAGAGCTATGAGCAGCGCCATAACGAGCAAAACGGAAACGATGGTTTTCATTTCAAGCCTTTCATCACGCTTATGACAAGGTTATTTGCGAACGACACCCCGCCCGCCCACGCGGATTTTTGCCGCGCCTGCAGCATCCAGGGTCAATTCTGTGTAGATTTTCGATGGTTTGCCCATGGCTTCTCCCTGGATGAACAAGTTCGTGTCATTGGGGCGTATGATGCCCCGCCGGTAGAGATAATACGTTAGCGCGCCGTTTGAGGTGCCGGTCGCCGCCTCCTCGTCGATGCCGTAGAGCGGCGCGAAGTTGCGGCAGTATCCGGTTATATTGGGCGCGGACTCCTCTTCACGATCCCAAAAGGCAAACGCGTGGACACCTGTGACGTTCAAACGCTTGGAGAGCGCGGCAATGCCCTCAAACCGGGGCATCATCGCCGCGAGGAGTGCGCGGTTTTTCAAGGGCAGCATAATATCGGGCAACCCGGCGTCTACCACGGCGGGGCGGAGCGCACCACAGGCATCCGCGGGCAGGCCGTAGAGGGCCAGGAGCTCCTGCGTTTGCGCTTCATCGAGGATAAAAAGTTCACGCGGAGGGGCCATGTCGAGCCAGACGAGCCCGCCGCGCACGTCGATTTCAATGTCGCCCGCGCCGGTGTGGGCGATGTAGCGCCGGCCCTCGCTAATCTCGCGGCGCTCGAGCAACAAGGAGAACGTGCCCACCGTCGCGTGTCCGCACAGGGAAACCTCCTCGACGGGCGTGAAGTAGCGCAACTGGAACGTACCATCCGCAAGGGGCAGCACGAACGCCGTTTCGGAAAAACCGACCTTTGCCGCAGTGGCACGCATCTCGGCTTCCTCGGGAAGCGCGTCGCGGCAAATGGCGACGCCGGCCGGGTTGCCGCCGAAGGGAAAATCCGTAAAAGCATCGACGATAAAAAGCTCCATACAGGCCTCCTGAACGGAATAATGAACACATGTATGATAGCATAGATTATTCTAAATAGCTATTGACGCACGCTGCACGCACGAGTATCATAACTGTTAGCTTTGACTAACCAAGGAGAACGTGTGATGGGTATCGTTACAAAAGAAACGCTTGGTTGCCTTAACGCCGGCGAAAGCGGCCACGTCAAGGCGGTTCGGGGAAGCGACCGGCGCATGCGGCGGCGGATCACGGATATGGGCATCACGCCGGGCACGGAAATCAGGCTGGTGAAAGCGGCTCCCATGGGCGACCCGCTCGAAATAGAACTCCGCGGCTATTCGATGTCCCTGCGGCGGGCGGATGCCGAGAATATTCTGCTCATGAGTGCGGCGGAGCACGAAGAGTGGCACACGCGCGCGCAGCGTGCCCGCGCAGAGTTTGAACAGCGTGCGGCAGAGCGTTTACATCAAACGCAGCCGCAGCACAGCGATGAGGCGGGGCACAGGCGCGCGGCGGAGCTGACGGCCTTTATACTCGATCGGGGTACCTGCTGCGACGATTCGCACAGCGATTATTGCCCACGCGAGGTGTTTGGGGATGACGAAGGCGCCGTGCGCCTGGCGCTTGTGGGTAACCCCAACTGTGGAAAGACCACGCTCTTCAACGCCATGACAGGCGCTAAGGAGTACGTGGGCAACTGGCCAGGCGTAACGGTTGAAAAGAAAGAGGGGAAGATCAAGGCTTCGGCCGCGCGGGATGCGGGGGGCCTTTGCACCCTGGGCCACGAGATGAGCGTGGTGGACCTGCCCGGCATTTATTCCCTCTCGCCCTATTCGATGGAGGAGATCATCGCTAGGGATTATATCATAAACGAAAAGCCGGATGCGATTATCAACATCGTGGATGGCACAAACCTCGAACGCAACCTCTATTTGACTATACAGCTTCTCGAACTCGAGCGCCCGATGATCATCGCCCTCAATATGATGGACGAGGTTGAAAAGAGGGGGGACAGGGTCGACTGCGAGCGCCTTTCCCTGGAGCTTGGCATTCCGGTCGTTCCCATCAGCGCGCGCACGGGCGAGGGCGTTGGCGATCTCGTCGAGGGCCTGCAAAAGCTTATTCAGGCGGCGCACACGCAGTTTCACGAGGGCTTCAACATTGAGCCAGACGATGTGTACGACGACTTCACCCATATGCAGCACCACCTCATCGGCAACATTGTGGATGAGTATGCCGAGCGCGCAGGCCTCCCCAAGCACTGGACGCAGATCAAGCTACTCGAGGGGGATGAGCGCGTGCGCGATGCCCTCGAGCTTCCTGATGCCGCTGCGGGCGAGGTCGATGAAATCGTGCGCGCCTTCGCGAAGGCGAACCCGTTTGGTGACAACGAGAGCATCGTGGCGGACAGCCGCTATGCGTACATCGAAAAGGTCGTGGCAGCTGCGGTTAAAAAGAGTGCGCGGGATGTGGTTGCCCAGAGCAATGCGCGCATCGACCGCGTACTCACCAACAAGTGGCTTGCGCTGCCGCTGTTTTTGCTGATTATGGCGCTCATCTTTACGCTGACCTTCTCAAGCATCGGCGCGAAGCTGTCGGATGCCGTGGGCGGCGTGATCGACGAGGGCTTTGCGCCGTTCGTACGCGCCTCCCTCGAAGCGGGCGGTGCGCACAAATGGTTTATCAGCCTCCTGTGCGATGGCATTATCCGCGGAGTGGGCGGCGTTTTAACCTTCCTGCCGCAGATTGCGCTGCTGTTTCTTTTCCTTTCTGTTCTTGAGGACAGCGGCTACATGAGCCGCATCGCGTTTATTATGGATAAACCCATGCGCCGCTTCGGCCTTTCGGGCAAGAGCTTCATTCCGCTTCTCATGGGCTTTGGTTGCACCGTGCCTGCAGCGATGGGGGCGCGCGCCATGAATAACCAGAGGGACCGGCGCATGACCATTTTGCTTTTGCCCTTTATGAGTTGTTCGGCGAAGCTGCCCGTCTACGGTCTCATAGCGAGCGCCTTCTTTGAAAAGAACAGAGGGCTTGTTATTCTGAGCCTGTATGCGCTGGGCATTCTCCTGGGGGTTCTCTCGGGCTTGTGGTTCAAAAACGGCCTGTTCGAGGAAGAGGAGTCGTCCTTTGTCATCGAATTGCCCCCCTACCGCTGGCCAACGGCGAAGAATACGCTCGTGCACGTTTGGGTGCGTGTGAGCCACTTCCTCGAGAAAGCGGGCACGATCATCTTTGCGATGTCCGTCCTGATCTGGTTTATGGAGAGCTTCGATTTGCGCTTCACTATGGTTGAGGATCCGGCGCAAAGCATCATCGGCCGGGTGGGAACCTTCATCGCGCCGATCTTCAAGCCGCTGGGCTTTGGCTCCTGGCAGGCGAGCGTCGCGTTGCTAACGGGCTTTGTCGCAAAAGAGGCGGTCGTGAGCTCCCTGTCGATGTTCATGGGATTTTCAGTAAGTGCGGGCGGCGAAGTTGTGCGCAGCGCGCTCTCCACGATCTTTACGCCGGCCGCGGCATACAGCTTCCTCGTGTTCGTGCTCGTCTACACGCCCTGCATGGCGGCCATCGCCATGATGCGTCGGGAGCTTGAAAGCTCAAAGTGGACGGCTTTCGCCATATTCTACCAGTTGGCGGGCGCATGGATGGCGGCGTTCGCGACATACCATATTATCGGCTTGTTTACAGGGGAGGTTGGCATGGAATTCATATACTATCTTGCCGCAGCGGTAATCGTCGCCTACAGCGTGTATATGCTCGTGCGCCATTTCAGGCGGCGCAGCTGCTGCGGTGGCGGTGGCAAAGGGGGAAAAAAATGCGGCTCATCGTGCACCGGTTGCAGCTATGCCTCACACTGTTCACAAAAAGATGCTGATAAATAACGTCATAATGTGATATACTCGAAGAAAGCAATACAAGGCGCCGCGAAGTGCTGCGGTGCCCGAAAGGGGTAAGAAGATGAAAATATCGATTAACGGCAAAAACATCGAAGTTTCGGATTACCTGCGTGACCTGATCATCAAAAAAGTAAGCAAGCTGGACAAGTACTTTGACGAGGGTACCGAAGCGCATGTGATGCTCTCGGTGGAGCGCAACCGCCATATCGTGGAAGTGACCATCCCCTGGGCCGGCGGCATCATCCGCGGCGAGGAGACCTCGGGCGACATGTACGCATCGGTTGACAACGTGCTTGCAAAACTTGAAAAACAGATTGTTCGCCACCGTACCAAGCTCGAGAAGAGCTTGCGCGCCGGCGCGTTCAAGGTGCCCGATCCGGTTTATAGCGAAAGCCTTGCCCCCGAGGATTTGGATGAGGAACCCGCGCGGGTTGTTAAGGTCAAGCATTTCGACATCAAGCCGATGACGGTGGACGAGGCGATGCTCCAGCTTGAGCTACTCGGACATTCCTTCTATATGTTCGCTAATGGCGACACCGGCGACATCAATGTGCTCTACAAGCGCAAGGACGGCAATTACGGCCTGATCGAGCCGGAAAAGTAAATCTCTTGGCGCCACTCAAGAACGCATACGCAACGGGGCTGCCTTTGGGCGGCCCCTTTCACTTTCAACAAAGTGTTGTTCAGCAATTTGTTGAGATTGCAGACTTTACCTACAATGCTTCGTATTCCAAACGCAAAAGTATGAACCTCCAGACAAAGCCGGAGGTTCATCGTTTGGGGCGATGGTTAGGTTAAGCGATCTGCGCTTCCACGCTGCGCAGGATGTCGTCGATTGAGCGGATACGCTCTTCATCCATGACGATGAGATCAAACGCTTCTTCCACCTCGAGGATAATCTCGGTTAGGTCGAGGGAGCAGATCCCCGCTTCGAAGGACTTGGGGTCCTCCGCCACACTTTCCGCAGGAACGCCGATGACCTTGCTGACGATCCCGCAGATCTTCTCATAATCCGACATGATAGACCTCCGAATAAGAGCCTAATAATAAAATATGACGTATTTACCCGAACATTCGTGACGCCATAAATGACACCTCATCATAGCCCTCTTCGCCTGCCTTGTCAAGCACGGGGGCATGATGCAAATTATAATTGCCTATCGGTTGTATTGCGCGCCGATTCGTTATACAATATATCGGATGTTGTTCAGAGAATCGGAGGGGTTGAGAGAGATGGCGAGCCAACAGGGACGCAAGCAGAACCGGGCGGAATCTTCAAAACGCATGCGTCTGATCACCGCGCTGGTCGTGGCTGCGGCGCTGTTCGTCTTTTATCTCATCGACCCGACGGGCTTCCATCGTGCCATGTCGATGTTCTTGGGCGAGGATTTAATGACCTCGCCTGCGCCGGCAACGGGAGATGCATTTCAGGATGGAACGCTCGAGGTCTTTTTCCTCGACGTGGGGCAAGGGGACAGTATATTCCTGCGCTCGCCCAACGGTAAAACCATGTTGGTCGACACGGGGGAAGCGCAGTATTTCGGCGTCATCGATACCTTTTTGCAGGAACATGGCGTCACGCGCATAGACGCGCTCGTGGAGACGCACCCGCACAGCGATCATATGGGCAGCATGGCCAAGGTCGTGGAGCGGTACGATATCGGCGTCATCTATGCCTGCCCCGCCACGAACGCAACGAGCGCGTTTGAAAAGCTGCTAGACGCCATCGAGAAGAAGAACGTCGAAATCATTGCAGTTTATGCGGATGAAATGCCAACTCTTGAGTGGGACAGGGATACCACTGTGCGCGTGCTTTCGCCCTTTTCGGATGAGGAATACGATCTCAACAACAGCAGCATCGTGCTCAATATCGCCTATCGGAACACCTCCGTGCTGCTCAGCGCCGATGCGGAGAAAATGGCCGAGGAGATCATGCTCGCGCGCTTGAGCGCTTCGTCTTTCAGCGCGACCATCCTCAAGCTCGGCCATCACGGCTCAAGCACCTCTACGAGCGAGGCATTCTTCGCGGCTGTCGATCCCGAGGTTGTGGCCATTCAGGTGGGTGCGGGCAACGATTACGGGCACCCGCACAGGGAAATCCGCACAATGCTTGCCCAATGGGGTGGGCCGGTCTATCGAACCGACCTCAACGGTACCATCCACTTTCGCCTCGATGGCGAAAGCTTTTCCGTTGGCGTGCAGAAATAAACAAAAAGCCTTATCAGCGATCGTTAAGCGGAGCAACGATGCTGCGCACGGTTTCGCCGGGGATTTTCTCCACCGCGCGGTCGTAGGTTAACAGCCCGTTGAGTTCATCCTCCACGTCGGTGAGTTGCGTGTAGATGGCGGCCGCCAGCCCCTGCTTTTTGGCGGGAACAATATCGTTTTGATAGAGCGCTTGGAAGGCGGCGAGGAACTCTTCGCCGCTTTTTGTGCGCTTATAACCAAAGTCCCGCTCGTTCCAGCAATGACCGGCAACGCGCAGGTTGTAGCCGCCGAACTCCGAGAGCAGCATTGCGCGGTCGAGGGGGTCACGGCGATAGCGATAAGGCCGAAAATACACGTGGCGGCTCACGATATCGCCTACGCGTTGGTCGTGCCAGCCGCTCGCGTGGTCGACGTGACGCGTCGGATCGAGGGCGCGGATTTCCACAAGAGCCCTTTGGGCATCGAACTGCCCCCAACCCTCATTGAAGGGCACCCACATGGCAATCGAAGCGACGTTTTCGAGCTGGGAGATCGTTTCGCGCAACTCGGCC